>JBEVIF010000152.1:0-7766 GCA_040510795.1 Acidimicrobiia bacterium | reverse complement strand
TTCATGACGCAGACCTCGAAATCGCCACCCCCATCGGGCAAACGGCGACCTCCTGAACACGCGTAGGCAACCTGCTTGGCATCCGGTGACCAAGTGGGGTACTCATCGATACCGCCGCCGAACGTAAGCCGGGTGGGTTCGGAACCGTCGACCATCACCGTATAGATCTCATTCCCTCCAGAATCCGAGTCGCGATCACTTGCGAAGGCGATTCTGGTTCCATCCGGCGACCATGCTGGTGAGTAGTCACTTGCCGGGTGCATCGTGACGTTTCGCTGTCCGCTCCCATCCGAGGCCATCACGTAGATTTCCTCATTGCCATCTCGATGCGACCGGAACGCGATCATGGTGCCATCAGGCGACCAGACCGCGTCGAAGTCCTCAGCGGGATGGTCGGTGAGACGGACTCGGTCAGTCCCGTTCGCATTCATCGACCAGATGTCAAATTCGTGATCGAATACGAGGCGACCCGTGAGCGTCGTTGTCAGCTGCTCCGTAGTGGCCGGAGGCAAGGAGGAAGTTGGCACTGGCGTCGAGGTCGGTCGGGCTGTGTTTGCAGCCACTGTTGGGGTGGTCGACGCCGGCGCGCACGCCATGACTGCCAACATCAGGCCAACACAGGGCGCCATTCGGGCTCGCCTAGAGCGCCCGGGTCTCGTTGCCGGGTGATTGACGATCACGGACCCGACCATGAGATGTGATCGAACATCGCCGGAAGCCACGATGCCCCGGACCGCGGCGTCTGCGCCGGTCCCAATTGCCATCCCTTCCTTTCGTGTAGTCAATTCCCTATCGGCGTTTTGGGCTAGTGCCGATCCGCCCTATCGCGAAGACTCGTTCAATACACCGCTCGGAGTTCTCGGGTTCCTGCACATTCCCGGATCCAACAAGGGGGATGGCTGTCGCCGACAACAGACGAGCCCGCGCGACCTCGGGAGGTCCTCAAATAGGGAAGCGGGATGGGTAAGCGTCATCGACCGTGCCAACGGTTACTCGCTGACTCGCCTCAGGCGTTGCTGTTATGCCTCTATCAACACCGACGCTCGCCCTTGAGAAAGGACGGCATGGCACGGGCGGCACTACCCGCATCGCCTACGGTGAAACGACACTCTCAATGGTCTGGCGTGTACGCAACTAATCGCGCCCTGAGTTCGCCGGGGGGGGTTGTAGGCGATCTCAAATGGATGGCTCATCCCGAGTCAGTATCACAGTCAACGCCTTACCGGGCCCCGAGCGGTGGCGATCCGCAAGCGCGATACGCGACCGGTCGGCCCTGACGATGGAACGAGGCGCGTTCTCCCTAACTGGCGACGGTGAAGCGCCTCGAAGGCTGTCGTGCTCGGCAACCGCGTTGGGGCGATGCGGTACTGTTCGCTCTAGCAAAGGGGGGGCCCGATGCGATTGTTCATCAGCTACGCCCGCGACGACTCGGTCCGGGTCGACGACCTCCACGACAATTTGACCGATGCGGGGCACACCGTTTGGGTTGACAGAGAATTGCGAGGCGGGGAGGACTGGTGGCACTCCATTCTCGAGGAAATCCAGTCCGTAGACATCTTCCTCTTCGTCTTGAGCCCGGACTCAGCTCGGTCACGGGCCTGTCGGCGAGAGCTGACCTACGCACGCGCGGTGAACCGGCCGATCATCCCGATCATGGTGCGCAATGTCGAGATGGAGCGTGCCCCGGATGAGCTTCAGCAGATCAACGTTATGGACTTCTTGAATCCGTCGGTACGCAGCTGGATGCGGTTGATGACGAACATCCAAGAAACGCCACAACAGCAGCTGCCCAATCCTCTACCGGAAGCGCCTGGTGTGCCGATCGCCGATCTCAGGGAGGCGCGAGAAATGGCTGAGCGGGATTCACTCGACAAGCAGGAGCAGAATCACCTGTTGGGCGAATTGCGTGAAGCGGTCCGCGATCCCGACAACACGCGCGCAGTCGTGGCAGTGCTCGAGAGATTTCGTCAGCGACAGGACCTACTCGAAGTGGTCGCACGCGAGACCGACGAGCTCATGCTCACCCATAGGGTCGCCCCGGACCGACAGTTCTCGCCTTTGGTCAGAAGCATCGTCGCCGACCTCAAGAATTCGCGATGCACTCCCGTGCTCGGGTCAGGACTGACTGATTGGCTGTTCGGATCCAGGAGGGATCTCGCACAGAAGTGGGCCAATGAGTATCCGTTTCCAATGGCGCCACATTGGAGCGACGACCTGCCGCAGGTGACGCAGTACGCCGCGGTGACCTACAGCGACTTCGTGTTACGCGACGACCTCGGCGCCTTCTACCGCGAGCAGCTGCAACATCGATACCCCGAGATCGTCGACGCACGTCGGGACATGACTCTGGGGGAGCTGGCCCTTGCGGTCTGGGTGGCTGAAGCGCCGGACCACGCGGATGAGCCCCACGTCGTCCTCGCCTCCCTCCCCTGCTCGATCTATGTGACTGCACAGGCCACGACGCTCCTCGTTCGCGCCCTCCAGGATGCGGGCAAGGAGCCGGTGACTGACTTCTGTCGCTGGAAGCCCGAATTGATGCGTGACTCGAAAGAGCCTCTCGAGGATCCGGCATATGAGCCGACCGTCGACCGGCCACTCGTCTACCACGTCTTCGGCACCCTCGACGTTCCAGAGTCGATCGTCATCACCGAGGACGAGTACTTCGACTTCTTGGCGGCCGTGGCCCGTAGCGGTCCCAACCAGCTGATTCCGTCGGTGATCGAGGAGGCCCTCGCCGACACCAGTCTCCTCTTCCTCGGATTCGGGCTCCAAGACTGGAACCTCAGGATCCTGTTGCGCAGCGTGATCACGCGTGAATCGGCACCACGGAAGGGCATGAGGGCGAAGCACGTCGCTGCCGAGCTCGACCTGGTACGCGGAGGCGCCACATCGCCGGAGAAGGCGCGCGATTACATGGTCTCCTATTTTCAGAAGAACGAGCCCGCCATTGAAATCGAATGGGCTTCCGTCGATGAGTTCTCCGCCGACCTGGCCCACGCGTGGGAGATGCACGGTTGAGCACTGGCACTGTGAGCCGTGAGATCGAAACCGACAGGGCCAACCCTTACGTCGGCCCCCGGTCGTTGCGGCGCGAGGACGGCATCTATGGTCGCAACCGCGAGATCCGCGAGCTCCGCGCCAGCCTCCTGGCCCACCGCATCTTGCTCCTGTACTCCCACTCGGGAGCCGGGAAGACCTCTCTCATCGAAGCCGGGCTCCGCCCCGAGTTCGAAGATCGCGGCTTTCAGGTGTTCCCGACGATCAGGGTCGGCTATGAGGCTCCGCCGGACGCGGGAGACGTCAACCGATATCTGTTCAGCACCCTCAACTCTCTCGAGGAGGGCCAACAGCCCGAGGAACAGCTCGACCCAACCGAGCTCGCTGCAACCAACCTCGACGAGTACGTTCGCCGCCTCGACGAGCAGATCCCCGATAGCGATCCGTTGCTCATTTTTGATCAGTTCGAGGAGCTGTTCACCCTCGACCCCACCGACTGGGACGACAAGCGCGAGTTCCTCGAGGAGATCGGCCGAATGCTGGAGGACCGCGGCCGTTGGGCGCTGTTCGCGATGCGGGAGGACTTCATCGCCCAGCTCGACCCATATGTCGCCCTCATCCCGACCCAGCTCGCCACGAGATATCGCCTCGAGCTGCTCAAGCCGTCTGAGGCCATAGAGGCGATCAAGCAGCCTGCGTCGAGCGTCGGAGTCGACTTCACCGATGCCGCCGCCGAGCAACTCGTCAACGATCTGAGAAGGGTCCAGGTGCAGCGAGGCGACCGACCCGTACTCGAGCTCGGACCGAGTGTGGAGCCCGTGCAACTCCAGGTGGTCTGCCACCGGGTCTGGGCGAGCCTGCCCGAGGATGTGACGCTGATCGAGCCCGGCGACATCGCGGATGCGGGTACCGTGAACGAGGCCCTCGCCGAGTTCTACGAGACACAGGTGAAGAGCGCCGCCGATCGGACGAAGGCCGACGAGTACGCCATCCGCACCTGGTTCGAGAACGACCTGATCACACCTGATGGGTTTCGCACCCAGGTCAGGGAAGGACCAAATGGAGTCACCGACTCGGTCGTCCAGAGCCTGCAGAGCTCACATCTGATCCGGTCCGACCGGATCAGGGGCGCGGAATGGTACGAATTGTCCCACGACCGGTTCGTCGAACCGATCCAGACGTCGAACGCCGCCTTCATGCGAGGTCGGAGGAGACGACGGCTGAGGCTGCTCCTGACTGCAGTGGGAACCGTCTTGGCGGCGGTGATTCTCGTCGGCTTGCTGGCCTGGTTGGCCGACAGTGACGCCCCCGGAGCGACCCTCGGAAGAGACGCCGAGGAGGTCGAGCTCGGAGACACCGTTTCCGGTGCAATCGAGGTTGCAGGCGACACCAGTGTCTACGCCTTCGTAGCTGAGGAGGGTGAAACCGTCCTGGTGAAGGTGTTTGCCGATGGCGACCTGACTCTGGACGTGGCCCTCCTCGACACCGGGGAAGTCCGCCTCGCCGGCAGTGCGGGAGAGCCGGTGCCGGGCGAGCCGGAGGTGATCGCAATGACGAGCGCCAAATCGGGTCGTTACCTGATCACGGTGACCGGAAACCGTGGATCGACCGGGGAGTTCGAACTCCATTTGTCCAGTCCCGACGCCGGTGAACTGCCCCTGGACACCCCGGTCTCCGGCTCGATCGCGGATGAGGAGACTGTTGCGGTTCATCGCATCGAAGATGTCGCCGCGGGGGACTCTCTGGTGGTTAGGTTCGATCCCGGAGACGAGCTGTTGGCTGCGCCCTTGGAGCTCTTCGGGCCCAATGGGGTGAACCTGGCGAGCGTCGTCGCCCTCGCCGACGGGTCGGCGGAGTTGGTTCTCGAAGCTCCGCTGGACGGAGCGTATCTGGTGACGGTGCGGGGGAGTGGCGGTGCGACAGGCGCCTACGAGATCGAGCAGCTAGGCGTCGACGTCATCGGCTTCGACGGGGCCACCTCGGGTGAGATCGAAAATGCGGGAGACATCACAGTGTTCCGCTTCGATGCGGCCACCGGTGAGACCGCGTTGGTCACTGCCGTGACCAGCGGCAGTCTCAATCCCAGCATCAATCTCTACGACCCGTCCGGGACGTGGGTCTCTGAAGCGGTGGGGTTCCACGACGAGCAGGGCGAGCCCTGGGTCCTCGCGGCTCCGACATCGGCGACTGGCGCCTACCACGTCATCGTCAGAGGGGTTGACGACTCGGCAGGCGAATTCGAGCTCACGGTGGAGCAGCCCGAGGTGGAGGATCTGGCTCTGAATCAGCCGATGACGGGGTCGATCTCGGACGCGACATCGATTGGAGTTCATCGATTGAGCGCGTCGGTGGGCGACTCGATCGTGGTGCGTATTTCGCCCGAACCGGGTTTTGCCACCGCGAGGTTCGAGTTGTTCCGCCCGAGTGGCGCCTTCTTGAGGAGCGGGACAACCCAAGCCGATTCGACAGGGCTGGTCACCCTCGAGGCCCCCGAGAACGGCTCCTATCTGCTCACCGTCGGCAGTCGCTACGGAGCCACGGGAGACTACGAAATCGAACTTGTGGAAGCCATCTCTCTCACCATCGACCAGGTGGCCGAGGGCAACGTCGACGCGGTAGAGGACATCACCGCATTCAGCGTCCGGGCCAACGCAGGTGAGACGGTGCTGATCACCGTCGTAGCCCCGGAAGGCAGTCTCAATCCCGCTGTCGACCTCTACGATCCCCTGGGGGCTTACGTTTCGACTGGCGTTGGATTCCTCGACGAGCCCGGTGAGCCCTGGATACTTGCTGCTCCCATCGCCACCACCGGCCTGTATCACGTCACCGTGAAGGCGTCTCTCGCCGATGAACAGGGCCGGTTCGACATCACTGTGTCGCGCCCGGAAGCCTCCAACCTCCCACTCGAAACCCCGGTCGAAGGGTCTGTAACCGATTCGAGCGCCGTTGGCGTGTTCCGGCTCAACGCTTCGGCGGGCGACTCCATCGCTCTGCGGACGACTCCGGACAGCGACCTGGCCACAGCACCTGTAAGCGTGTTCGGCCCGGACGGCGCGTTCGTGGCGAGTGAGAACTCGCAGTCCGACGGATCCGGCCCGCCGCTGATCTTCGCGGCACCGACCGAAGGCTCCTATCTGGTCACAGTATCGGGCCGCTCTGGTTCGACCGGTGACTACGAGGTCACCAGGCTCGGAGTCCGTCGCCTCGATGTCGGCCAGAAGGTCCAAGCCGAGGCAAGCAGGTCCGGCAATACACTCGTCTACAGCTTCGATGCCAAAGAGGGCGAGATTCCCATCGTCACGATGGTTGCCCGCGACGACGCCCAGCCGTCGTTGGACCTGTACGACCCCGACGGCTTATGGGTGTCATCGGGCGTCGGATTCGAAGAGCCGGGTGAACCATGGATGTTGCCGGCACCCATCGCAACGAGCGGTGTCCACCACCTGACCGCGAGCGTCGACGGGCCGTTCGAGCTCACACTGACGCGGCCGCCGCCCGAAGCCATCGCGGTAGGCGAGTCGACCACAGGCGCCATTACAGATGCGGAGCCCATCGCTTTGTACCGGGTGGAGGCCGACTCGGAGGAGACCTTCCTCGTCGAGGTAGCACCCGAAGTCGCCTTCGAGAGCCCCACCTTCGCCGTTTTCGGACCCAGGGGCTGGTTCATCTCGAGCGGATCCACCACCGGTGGAGTGCCCGGGCAGATGGCCTTTGAAGCCATGGACGACGGCACCCACGTCGTCACCGTCAGTGGTTACCAGGGTTCGACTGGGCCTTACCAATTGACCATCCTCAGCCACGACGAGTTCGAAACCGCCTGGGATGTTGCGTCCCTCGTGCCAGACGTGGTATCGGCAGAACCGACCGATTACCTACACAGGGACGGAGGGACTTCCGGCACCTGCGACGAGTGGGACCGCACGGGACTCGTCGAGGAGGACTCGGTGACCATCAGCCCGCAGTTTCCGTTGGCCGTCGATCACTCGGTCTGGGCATGGGCGGCGAGCTTCGAGTCCGGGGAAGGTGTCGCCTCGTATCTCGAGAGTTACGGAGAGGGATGCATCCTCCAGGCCGATCCGAGCATCCGGCTCTACGCGCCAACGGAGCTCGAAAGCGAGCTCTCGTGGTACATCACCACCCAACAGGAGAGCGAAGACGCACCCGTGCTGCTGCAAGGTGTCGGTGTGACCGGCAGCACAGACAACGACGTCGTCGAGATGCAGCTCGTACTCGTCGATGTCGACGGCTTCGTCCGGGAGATCGAGATCGACCCCGACAATCCATACGGCAATGCTGAAGCCCTTCAGTTGGCCGAGGGTTTGATCGAGCCCGTCCAGGCGAGGCTCAGCGAGATGTCGCCCTAGTCGAGAGTCTTGGCGCACTCCGGCCACGGAGAGACGAACATCCCAGCCATTGTCTCCCGCCGTCATCCGGGCGCCCGGCACCACCAAGCTCCACCGCTTGGAAGAGAATCTCGGTGCGGTCGAGGTGGAGCTCACTGCCGACGACCTGGGCGAAATCGAGCAGGCTCTCGAGGGGATCAGCATCCAGGGACAGCGCTACGCCGAGGGTGCTCAACGCATGATCGACCGCTGACCTCGGGGCTTACAGGAAGGCATGGACTCGCCGTCCTGCCCGCTAGGGAAACGGGACGTGTGCTCCTTCTTTGTGACCCGACAAGCGGTCAGCCCACGCCGGCCGACAAATGCTCAGTTTCGGAGCCACCACCCGGCCTCGACGGAGGCACATTGGGAAGCATGCGCCCGGTC
>JBEVIF010000151.1:0-8889 GCA_040510795.1 Acidimicrobiia bacterium | reverse complement strand
ATGATATTTTTGTTTCTGTGTCGTTTGTCCATACCGGCGACACGGATTAATTCATGACTTGGGGTGTGGCGATCGGTGTGGCGATCGCGAGACTCGACCGGAGGGCGGTGGTGCTGGCGTCAGGCGGGATGAGCCACACCTTCTGGCCCCTGAAGCAGATCGCGAAGCACGAGGCGTCGGATCCGGTTCACATCATCACCCCCGAGGCGCGGGCCGCCGACGAGGAGAGGCTGGAGTGGATGCGGGCCGGTCATCACGCCCGGATCGTCGACACCATGGGCGAGTACTTCGCTCATTCCCCGGAAGGCGCCTTCGGCCATTACCTGATGATGCTCGGCGCCATCGGGGGGCGTGACTGCACGGCGCCCGGGGAGCTCTTCTCGGACTACGAGAACGCCACAGGCACGGGTCAGGTCCACGTCTGGTTCGCCCGTCCCGCGGGTGGCTGGGTGGGCTGACATCGGAACCGGGTCGGCGCATGCCAGAATCCCGGAAATCGTGGACGAGCCCACACGAGACGATCTGGCAGGCGACCTGGAATATCTCGCGTCGTCCCTCGAGACGCTGCCGATCGCCGATATTCCCGAGAATGACAGGCTGACCGCGAGACGCGACTGGATCATCCGCACCATCCGCGATTACCTCCTCCCGCGGATGGGCGAACCCACGGCTCCCCTGATCGTGGTCTTCGCCGGGCCTACCGGTGCCGGCAAGTCGACACTCCTCAACTCGGTGACCGGGGCCGCCCACACGCTGGCCGGTCCTCTCCGACCGACCACCAAGGAACCGTTGGTCTTGTCGTCGGAGACGAGGGCGGCTGAGTATGGGCACATCGGCGGTGTCGTCTGCGACGTGGTGACCGGGCGCGCTCCGATCCTCGAGGAGTTGGTCCTCGTCGACACGCCCGATATCGACTCGACGGCGGTGGAGCATCGGGCCATGGCCGAGACCATGATCGACAACGCCGACGTGGTGGTCTACGTCAGCTCCGCCCTTCGCTACGCCGATCTGGTGCCATGGGAGGTGCTGCGCAGAGCCCACTCGAGAGGGGTCCCGGTGATCCAGGTCATGAACCGGATAAGGGGGTCGTCCGGCGGCGCCCTCGCCGACTACGCGTCGAGACTCGAGAACGAAGGGCTGGAGTCGGACATCGTTGCTGTCCATGAGCATCACATCCGCCCGGGGGCGCAGACGATCCCACCTGCTGCCGTCCAGGACCTGCGAGACCGGCTGGTATCGGTCGTCGAAGCACGGCGGGCGGGCGCAGCAGACGTGGTTCGATCGGTCTTCGACACCACAGTCGAGCAAACCCGTCATGTCATCGACGATGCCTCGGCCCTGCTAGACGTGACCGGCTTCACGACATCGCATGTGAAGAACTTGCTCGACGTCGATCTGGGACGGATCGGGGTCCGCCGTGAGAATGTGAAGGGGGCCGGGCTCGATCTGCGCCCTCTGGCCGACCTCGGTGGCCGCCGTTTTCGCACTAAGGGCATGATCCGTCGACGCTTGCCATCGTCTGCCGAAGTCGCCGGCAACCTGGCCCTGTTCGACGAATCGGTGATCGCTGCCGTGGACGCGGACGTACGGCGCCAACTCCACGCCGGTGGCCTCATCCACGGTGAGGAGCGAAAGCAAGTCCTATCAGACGCTCACCTCGCCGCGCGCACGGCCGTGACCAGGTGGAGGAGCGAGATGCGAGGTCTCCCCGCGGTGGCATCCTCGAAGGATCCTCCGCTGGTGTCCCTGATATTGGGGGGTTGCTGCTTCGACATGCCGGACGGGCGTGTCGAGGAAGTGGTCAGGCTCCTGGCTCCGGCGATCGACCTATCCGAATTTGCCCCCGATGTCGCGGCAAGGCTCGTCGACCGCCTCGTTTCCGTCTATGCCGGCGCCGAGCACCGCGTCGTTTCCCGGATGACTCTCGACGCCCTGTCGCGGCGGTCCATCGATCGAGTCAAGGCATCGCGGTGGGCAGTGATCGCGAGGTCGTCTTTCGCCGATGCATGATGCGCTTGTTGGCCTTCTCGACAAGGTCGACACGGCTGTGGCGGAGTCGGCTGGGGCTCTAGATCGAACCGAAGTGGAGTCGGCGGCCGTTCTAGCCCGGGCCACGAGGGTCCGGTTGGCCTACCCCGACTCCATCGTGGTGGTCGCGCTCGCAGGCGGAACCGGGTCAGGTAAGTCGAGCCTCGCAAACGCGATCGCCGGCGAAGAGGTTGCGCTCACGGGAGGCATCCGCCCGATGACATCAGAACCATTGGCACTGGTGCCTGCCGATGGAGCCGAGGCACTCGATGGGTTTCTGGACGAACTCGGGATCTCCGACCGTGTTGAGCACGATGGCCCATCGTGGCTGTGCCTGATAGATCTCCCCGACAACGACAGCGTGGAATTGGATCATCGCCACCGGGTCGATGTCCTCATTCCCCGGGTCGACATGGTGGCGTGGGTCACTGATCCCGAGAAATATCGGGACGCAGTGCTCCATCACCAATACATCTCGGAGATGTCTCGCTATCAGGAGCAATTCGTCTTCGTGCTGAACCAGATCGACTGTCTCGACCCTGAGGACGTCGGGGTCGTCGTGGCAGACCTCGGCAAGGCACTGCGCGAAGACGGGATCGTCGAGCCAGAGGTCATAGCCACTGCCGCCAGCCCGGTGGCGGGGCCCCCCTACGGTGTGGACGTGCTGATCGACTCGCTGGAGTCGGCGCTGGATCGTCGCCTGGCCGTGAGTCGCAAGGCGCTCGCCGACCTCGCCAGCGCCTCGTCCCGGTTGGTGGAAATGTCGTCGATGGCACATGCCGTCGACTTCGAGAGTCAGTGGGCTGACCAGGTGGCATCCGCGTGCGATCTCGCGCTCGCCGGCATGGCAGCAGGCGGCGGGCACGATCTCGCCGAGTATGTGGCCCATCTCGCCACCGAGATGGGCGGCGAGACCGAGCATCGTCTGCAGGACCTCGCAATCGAGACCCATGCTGCCTTCCTCAGATGCGTTGCCTCCCAGGGCCCGACCACCGAGCCTGGGAGGTCATGGCTGAGACGAAGGCGTAGCGACACTCGTGCAGGCGGGCGTTTGGACCGCGACGATCTGATTGCCAGGGTCGACCTGGAGATTGGAGGGCCCATCCGTGACCTCCTGGTGCAGAGGGGCCGTGCCCATGCCGCGATCACCGATCTCGCCTTGGCGCTGGGAGATCTAGAGCGGAGGTCCGGCTAACTAGCCTCGCCCGGGATGAACGCGACCGCTGCGAACCCACCGCTGGTGACCGCGATCATCGTCGTATCCGCCGTCGTCCTCTATCTGAGCCGGGCCGCTGCCGGCGCCCGTTTCGGCGAGCGGGTACGGCAGCGGACCCCTGGATCGGCTGCCCGCGTGGCCACTCTCTGGGTGATGGTGAGGCGCGTGATCCTCATCGTGATCGTCGTCCTCGTCATCCTGATGGTGGTCGACATCTGGGGCCTGAACATGGCTCCGTTCCTCGCTGTGAGCACGGCCATCGCCGCCGCACTCGGGTTCGGCGCCCAGAACCTGGTCAGGGATGTGATCGCCGGCTTCTTCATCCTCGCCGAGGACCAGTACCGCATCGGAGACACGGTGACCATCGCTGCTACGACCGGCAAGGTCGAGGACATCCAGTTCCGTGTGACCGTGCTTCGTGACGGCGAGGGCAATGTCCACTACGTCCCGAACGGACAGATCACGGTCTCATCCAACCTCACCAGTCTCTACGCATCGCCGTCTATCGATGTCAGGGTGGGGTACCAGGCCGATGTCGACCGCGCGATGGAGGTGATGCTCGACGAGTTGGCGCGCATGTCTGCTGACCCCAGCTGGTCGGACATGATCACCAAGGAGCCGCAGATGCTCGGAGTGCAGGACTTGGTGGGATCCGGCGTGCTGATCCGGGCCCGGCTCACGACCGTGGCCGAGCAACGCTGGTCCGTGCAGCGGGAGGCCTTGCGCCGGTTGAAGAACCGCTTCGCGGACGAGGAAATCGAAATCCTCTGATATTCAATCGTCGATGGGTCTTGGCCCGGCGACGATCCGGAGCGAGCCCGGGACCCACTCCACGATCCCGCCGTCGACGAGGCCCAGAGACTCGCCGTCGGCCTGTACGGCCACCGGTGGGTCGGCGGTGACCTCTATCCGCTTGACGTAGGGGACCACGTTCATCTCGGGGACGGTGTCGAGCTCACCGTTGCGGAGGAGCTTGGTGACGATGCCCGGGATGCGGCGGCGTCGCAGTCGGCTGATCATGAGCAGGGTCATCGGGTCGGGCCGCTCGGGCGACACCCGGAGCGGGATAGCCCCGAAGTAGGTATAGACCTGGCGGAACTGCAGGAGGGCGGCGATGCCCATCTCCTCGCTGTCGCCGTGCGTCACCCGAACGTGGGGCTTTCGGCGCGGGAAATCCTTGAAGGCGACGCCCAGGGTCGTACGGGCGTAGTGGAGCGATCCGAATCGATACTTCCGGTACGGATCCTTCTCGGCCTCGAGCACGACCGCGGCATCCAATCCGAAACCACAGGCAAAGACGGCGTGGTGCGTGGTCTCGACTGAACCACGGGTGAGGAGCATCCGTGCCGTCCCCATCGTCAGGGGCGGCTCCTCGCCTTCGACGATCAGACGGGCAGCTTTGACCGGCTTGGCCGGGACTCCCAGCAACCGGGCTATGACATTCGTCGTCCCGACCGGGATGATGCCGAGGGCGGCATCGGTCTCGACCAGGCCCTGCGCGACATGATGGACGATGCCATCCCCGCCCATCGCGACGACAACGCGGGCACCGTTCTCGACAGCCTGGGCCGTCTTGATCTCGGCGTCGGCCGGGGTTTCGGGCCAAACCGACTCGACTTCCGCGACCCGACCAAGTACCGACATCACGGTCCGGTGGGCGCCACCGGTGAATTGGGACGCCGAGGGATTGGCCACGACCACGATGCGGTCCATTGACGAGGGAGCCTACAACCGATGGTCTTGCGTTCGTTACCCTCCCGCACCGTGACGGACTCGGGACCGAGGTTTTCGCTGGTGTCGGGCGAGGGTGATGGGACAATGCTTGGGCTCGCCGCCGGCGACACCGCTGGAGGGCTCTGGGAGCTGGGGTACAGCGCAATCACCGAGCAGGCGACCGTGATCGCCTATCACCTGATCGAGAGTGACACGCTGGATCTCGATGCTGTGGTCACCGCTCTGCGAGAGCTGGACGGGTCGGGCGAGGAAGAGCCGGTGTATCGGGCCGAGAGCCCTCAGTTCCGCGCATGGCTCGACCGGGCCGCCGCCGGACGGCCGGTGCCCGAGGAGGATCCGTCTCTCGACGCCGCGCCCAGGGCGGTCCCGCTCGGCGTCACCCATCGGCGCCACCCGGACCGTCTCCGTGAGCAGGCACTTTCGTTGGGCAGGCTCTTCCACGTCGATCCGCAGTCGATCCTGAGCGGTGTGGTGGCGGCCGGAGCCGTTGCAGCCTCTTGTTTCGGACAGTCGGGGCGCGATCTCATCACCGGGATTGTCGAGATCGCCGAGCCGGCGGCGGCCACCCTGGAGCCTGACCCTGTCTCGGGTGCACAACCCGGTGACCTGGTCGAGGGGTTGCGGCGGATTGCCAGGCACGTAGGCGTGATCGACGGTGACGAGGCGCTGGCAGTCGTCAGCGATGGAGGTGATCCGGCCCCCTGGGACCTGGTGAGAGCAGGTCTGCTCCTCTCGGCTCCGGTCGTGGACCGCTCGCATCTCCCGGTGGAGCAGGCGGCGAGGCTCGCTGGTAGCCCGCTGGCCGCCATGGTCGGCGGGATAGTCGGGGCCCGGGTGGGGATTCGTGCCTGGCCCTGGGCCTTCGCCAATGACACCTGGTTCGCCGAGATCGGAAGGAGATTGGTAAGGGGACCTAACGAGACCCGGGATCTGCCCATCCCCTACGCCGTGGAGCACCACCTCATATCAGGGGAGCGTCAGGGGCTGTATTGACAATCGGTAGATCGGCCGTGGTCCAATCCCGCTCGGAGTCGTCGACCCGTCGCAACACCCACCATCCGATGCCGATGAAGCCGATCAGAGCGGCCATCGCCACGCGGCGCCCGAGCCCGATCACGTCCACGATCAACGCCCATGTCAACGGTCCGAGGATCGTGGCGAACCGACCCACGGTTGCATACAGCCCATAGAACTCACCGAGGTGGCGTGGTGGTGAGACCCGGGTCATGACCACGCGATCTGCGGTCCAGGTCGCTCCCAGAGCCATGCCTCCGAGTACCCCGATCGCCCAGGCCAGACCGGTCTCACCGGTCACCGCGGCGGCGATCCCGGCGCCGATCGCCACCATCCACAACAGAAGCACGGCGCGCAACACGTGGATCGGCCCGAATCTCTCGACCAGGCCACCGGCTGCGAACGCACCGACGATCGCGGCTGCGATGGCGACTCCGAGCAGCTTGGTCGTGAACTGGCCATCGAGGCCCAACTCCTGGATGACGAAAATGGTGAGGAAGCCGCCTATGAGGGTGTTGATGGCATCGGTGTAGAGGAACCGGCCGACCAGGAATCGGACCACGCCGTCGTAGGTGCCGGCCAGCCGCCATGAGGCGACCAATCTTCTTCCGATATCCCGCAGTGCCGGCAGCGGTGCGTCGTCGTGACCGCCTCGTTCGTCGATGAAGAAGAACGCGGGTAGTGCGAGGACCAGGAAGGCGAGGGCGAGCATCAGGAAGGTGGCGGCGTACGACCAGCCGAGCACATCGAGTGTCACCACGCCGATGCCGAGGCCGATGAACGAGCCGACATAGCCGACGCCAACCCCCAGCCCGGAGATGCGGCCCCGGTTGGCCGGCGTGCTGACATCGACGAGGAGAGCGTCGTAGACGACCGCGCCGACATTGAACGCGACGAGGGCCAGGCCGAGGAGGGCGATCGAGAGGCTGGCCGGGCCCGACGCGAGGAGGGCGGTAGCCGCCACACAGACGATCGTTGTCAGCGCCAGGGTCGGGACCCTGGTGCCGCGGACATCGCTTCGTGCCCCGGCCCACGGTGCCAGGAATATCACCAATGCCCCCGCACCGGCCTCGACCAGGGCGAGTGCACTGTCTGGCTCGCCGACAGAGATGAGCCACTCGGGGAAGTAGCGCCCGATGACACCGAGGGCGAAGATGGTGTTGGCCAGGTCGTATAAGACCCAGGACCAGACGGATAACCGGCCCGGGGTCTCCCCGCGACCGGTCATGTCAGCCGATCATCTCAGAACGTGACGGCCACTGATATCAGCTCCTCACGCCCGAGCAACCCGGCTGCTGCCTGAAGCGCGCGGGATGACTCGGAGAGCGGGAACTGATGCGAGACGAGATCATCGATTCGGGGATCGGTTTCGATCTGGCGAGACGCCCATTGGTATCCGACCGTCGAGGCCCCCATGGCGCCTCTGATCGTGAGTTGCTTGGCCACGAGGACGTCACTGATGAAATGGAAAGCCCGGTTGCCTTTGGTCGACGCCAATATGACCCGTCCACCGCTGCGAACCAGGTCGAGTGCGGTGAAGAGTGCCTCCGGGTCGTCGGAGGTGACGTCTACGACGATGTCCGGCCTCCGCCCGATCGCCTCGGCGATGGCGCCGCCCACGTCTTCCTTCTCCGCGTCGATGGCCAGGTCCGCCCCAAGGCGCTTGGCCAGCTCGAGCCGGTCACGATCATGGGACAGCCCGGTGACACCCACCCACCCTGCGCCGGCCGCTTTGGCGGCAATGAGGCAGGCCAGCCCGCGTGGGCCCGGGCCGAGGATGAGGACGTTCTCACCGTTCTGGAGATTGGGCAGCTCTACCGCCCAGGTATGGCCCGCCGCCAGAGGGTGGACAAAGGTCCCTACTTCGGCGGGGACATCGTCGGTCAGAGCATGTAGCCGGGCCGCAGGGTCGATATAGAGGAACTCGGCGAGACCACCCCAAAGGCCGGGAGGCTCGATCGAGGGGATGAACCCATAGGAGTTGGAAGGTCGGCGGCGAACGCAGGTCGCCAGGTTGAGCTTGCAACGATGACACTCACCGCAGTGGATCCTGGGCTCGACCACCACCCGGGTCCCAACCGGGAAAGGTATGGACGGCCCACCTCGAGCAATCCTCCCCACTACCTCGTGCCCGGGTATCAATGGGTACACGACGTCCTTGGCCTCGCCCTTCCATACCTGCACGTCTGCCCCGGAGATCCCGGTGGCCTCGACTGCGAGCCACCCCCCATCCAGGCCGGGTCTGGCCGGCAACTCGGTGAGCGAGAAGTGACGAGGCTCAACGAGCATCATGGCCCGCGCAGTCGTGCCTTCCATCGCCGGCGAGTGTAAACCCGGTTCAGATGACCCCTGTCAACCCGCCAGGAGATCGCCGATTCGCTCCATTCCTCTTTCGATCTCGGTCTCCCCGGTGGCATACGAGAGTCGAAGGTGTCCGGGCACCCCGAACGATTCGCCGGGGACCAACGCCACACCTGCCTCTTCGAGGATGACCGTGGCCAGGTCGGAAGTGGAGCCCCACCGACCTTTCATGGCCCCGGTCACGTCCGGGAAGACATAGAACGCGCCCTGGGGCTCCACGCATCTGACACCCGGAATGTTGCTCACCAGCGAGAGCATGAGCTTGCGTCGGTTGTCAAACGCCTGACGCATCTCGTCCACCGTGTCCTGAGGCCCACGGAGGGCGGCCAGGGCGGCGTGTTGGGCGACATTGTCTACGTTGCCCGTTGCGTGGGACTGATGGCTGTTGGCGGCATCGATGATGTCGGACGGGCCGACCATCCAGCCCACCCGCCAACCGGTCATGGAGTATGACTTGGCCACGCCGTTGATCAGGACCCAATTGTCGAAGCGAGGGGTCACGGCGGCTATCGACGGCGCGACGTCGGTGAAGTAGG
>JBEVIF010000150.1:0-4818 GCA_040510795.1 Acidimicrobiia bacterium | reverse complement strand
TCCTCGTCCTCGCCATGACGTTGCTGTTGGTCTTCGGAGAGACCCGGCGCGACCCCGAGTTCTTTCCGGCGATGTGGATCTGGGTGCGACGTTGCTTCGTAGCGACGATCGTCATCTCGATGGTCGTCTCGGCCGTGCTCCCAATCTGGGAGCCGCACATCGATGTTGACGGCTACGCACGCTACCGCTGGTTTGCCGTCCATCCCATCCCGGTCGGCGGGATGACAGGTGTGGCGATTCTCATGCTGATGGGGACAAAGCTCGGCCTGTCCGATCGCACCATTGGCCGGGTCTGGAGGCTTTTGGCGATACTGGCCGTCCCGGCCCTTGCGGTGGCGCTGGTGGCCACACGCACCAGGGGCGGGCTGTTGGCTTTCGTCTTTGGAGCGTTGGTGCTGCTCGCGCTGGCACCGCGCGGGCCGGCCAAACGCCTCGGCACGATGGCGCTGGGTGTCATCGTCCTCGGGCTGACCATGGCACTGGCCACACCTGCCGGGCAACAAGTAGCCGAGCGGGTGCTCACCCGAGGTCAGACCACCGAACAGATCACGTCGCTTTCACAACGCACCGAGTTGATGGCAATTGCTGGAGATCTTTTTGCCGAGAGACCGCTCTTCGGCCACGGCTACATCATGGCTGGCCCGCTCTTCACCACCTATTTCGAGTGGGCGGGTGATGGGCACAATGTGCTTGTCGAAATTGGGGTTGACATGGGGATCGCAGGCTTGGTCGTCTTCCTCGCGTTGCTTGCGGTGTCGGTGGTCGCCTTTGTCCGCGCTTGGAGGTCACGCCGCAGTTCGGCGCTGCGTTCGGTGGCACCGGAGATCGCTGCCATGTTCGTTCTCATAATTCTCATGGGGGTGATCTCGCCGGGGATCGGCGGTCACGTCGGATACGAGGCCGTCGGATTTCTCCTGTTCGTCACATTCGCCGACGTATACCGCACCAGCACTCGTCTCGAAGCAGGCGCCGCAGCAAAAAGCGGGCTCACCTCGGTGGCCAGCAGATGACGTTGACTCAGCGCCCACTCCGCTCGAGAGCCTCGGCGTAGGTCCGCTCGAGAGCCACCAAACCGACCGTCGGTGTGTATCGCGCGAGATAGCGCTCCCGGTTTGCCTCACCGACCGCGTCCAACTCGATTCCGGCGTTGGCCAACATCGACAGCGTCTCAGACCAGGCGGTCACGTCGCCCAGACCGGGAAGGAGGGCCGGATGCGCATCGCCGATGACCTCAGGGATGCCACCGGCGGCGGAAGCGACGACCGGCATTCCCGCGGCCATTCCCTCGATGAGCACAAGACCGAACGGCTCGTAAGAGAGCGAGGGAACCAGCAGCGCCCGGGCCGACCGCAACTCGTTGGCCACTTCGCCCGTGGACATCCACCCGGCCAACTCGACGCCTCCAACCTTGCGCTGCTCCACCTCGGCGCGGAGCGGCCCATCCCCGATGATCCGAAGCGTGAGGTCGCCGGTGTCGCTGACCGACCATGCATCCAACAGCATCCCGATCCCCTTCTCGGCGCTGAGCCGGCCCACGAATAGCACGGTGCCCGAAGAGCTGGGGGGATAGGTGCGGGGGCCGGCGTCGGGGACGAAATGGGGCTTCACCCGTACCCGCTCAGGCGGGAGTGCGGTGTCGAGCAGCCACTGACGGGCAAACTCGCTCATCACCACGAACAGGTCGACCGTCCCTTCCCACAAGTCGAGCACTCGTTGGAGCCCGATGGCGCCGGCTACCGCAATCGACTGGGGAAGCGATCCGCGATAGCAGCGGTACCTGATACCCGGGAGTGGAGCCCGGCCAACGCAAAGCTGGCAAATCTTACCATCACGAAAGAGCTGGCCATTGAGACATTCGACGCGGTAGTTGTGGAGTGTCATCACCGTCGGAATCCGCCGACGGCGCAGCGTCGAAAGCACGGAGGAGGAGAGCGAGTACCAAGTGTTGTGGACATGTGCCAGGTCGGGTCGGTGCGAATCGATCACCCGACTCAGCGCCGCCGCTGAGAAGGGGTTCCACGGCGAGAGCGCCAGCGCAGTTGCCGAGGCAAGCGGACCTGATGGATTCAGTACCTCGTGGAACTCGACCCGATGACCTGCGCCGGTGAGTACCTCGCGCTCGGCCACAACTACGGCGTCCTCGCCCCCCGGGTTGCGGTATCGGTTGTGGACTTGAAGAACATCAAAGTGAGGGCCCGAGGCGCGTTCTCGCGGCCCCGAAGGCTCACTGCCGGTGGAGGTCATATGGCGGCCTTGAGAACCATTGGCGATTTCTGCCTTCTCCGCTCAAATTCGAGGGCGATACAGCCGAATATCTTATGACGGCACGGCGGCATCGTCGTTGTCGTCAACTGTCGAGGAGTGGGGACTCTGTGGCCGACCTGAAGCGGCTTACCGCGTCGTGCGGAAATTCGGACATCTCACCACGATGCGGCGGAACCGACGTGTTCGCGGCACCTTGCAGCGCGGTTGGGCGGATCAATTGAGATCACTCAAGGTCCGAATCTCAGCGGGCGTGGTCGATGCCGGGCTCTCGTCTCTCCAAGGTTTCGCCGTCGGCCTGGCTGCCGTCACGATGCTCGATCCGGCGAGCCTGGGTGTCTACGCCGTCTTCTACGCCGCTTGCCAGCTCGCCATGGCTCTTCCCTCCGAGCTGGTTCTGATACCGGCGGAGCTGGCCGCAGTGTCGCTCCCCGAACAGAAGCGGCTCGTCGTGCTCCCCCGCTCGCTCCGGGTGGGTGTCCTGCCGGCGCTTCTCGCCGGGCTGCTGACACTCATCGCGGTACCGGTCACTGCTGGGGTGACGAGCACGACCACTCTTCTGGCCTTGGCGATCCCCACCGTGGTCGCCGCCACCCTGGGACCGCCTGAAGAGCACATCAGGAGGATGCTCCACCTGGAGGGTCGGTCGCTTGCCGCGGTAGCTGCGGCAACGGCGATGCTGGTCGCATCCGGGCTGGTCATCGTCGGCCTCGCGCTTACCCCGATCGACAGGGTCTGGATACCGCAGACCGCCCTCGCTGCGGGCAACCTGGCCTCGCTCATCACCGGGTTCCTGCTGGCCCGCTCCGGGTTCATCGGACGCGTGGCCGGGATCGACCTGCGTCTCCGTGCCCTGATCCGCACCGGCCGCTGGATGCTGGTCCAGGGGGCGGTACCGATGGTCTCACTGTTCGCAGCTTCGGCCTTGGTAACCCGGCTCGCCGGCCCAGAGTTCCTCGGATACGCCGAAGCGGCGCGCACCGTGAGCCAACCGGTCATAGTGCTCGGGCTCGGTCTACTGCGGGTGCTGGGACCGAGATCGGTGGAGGCAGGCCTCACACACAGCATCGAATGGGGACGGAGCAACGCACGCATGTACCGGCGGCTGCTATTCGGGGGCACCGCTCTCTACATGGCACTGGTGGGCTGGGACTGGTCGCTCAACCCGTTCGCCCACCTTGTTCCGTCCGCATATGTGATGCCCGGGCTGGTCCTGCTGACTGCGGCCGGCAACGCCCTGAACAGCTCGGTTTTCCCCGAGCGTGCAGAGCTATGGGGCGGGGGCAGGGCGCCGGCCGTGGCTGCCATCGAGTCCATCACATCGCTTCTCACCGTCGCCCTGGCAGCCACCGCGGGCTGGACATTGGCTTACGCCCGGCCACTCGGTCGCCTCTTCCAAGGCGTGGGCAACGTGGTCGCCTACCAACGCCAGCTGGGCAAGATGTATCGGCAAGTTGTCGGACGGCGGACGGCAGAAGAAGAGACAGAGGACGGAAGACGGAAGGCGGAAGTCGCCCGACTATTGGATTGACGGCCTGCATTCGCCTCTAGCTCAGGGTTGTCCGGCCCTCTCCAAAAGCAATTCCCGTTCCGGGACGTTCCGAACCAACTGGGCTGCCCGTGCGAACTCAACGCGCGCCTCCTGGGTCCGTCCGAGACGGCTGAGGAGATCCCCTCTGACACTGAAGAGCAGGTGGTATCCGCCCATGGCCGGGTCGTCGGTGAGCGAGTCCACCAACTCGAGACCCGCTTCGGGGCCGATGGCCATCCCCACCGCAACCGCCCGGTTCAGTTGCACGACTGGTGAGGGCACGAGGCGAGCCAACTCGTCGTAGAGACCGGCGATTCGTGCCCAGTCGGTCTCGTCCGGCGTCATGGCACGGACGTGACAGGCTGCGATCGCCGCTTGGATGGTGTAGGGCCCCGGGCTGTTGCTGAGCCCTTCGGACTTCTCCAGGGCGACGAGACCCCTGTTGATGAGGAGGCGGTCCCATAGGGCACGGTTCTGGTCGAACAAGAGGACCGGCCTCCCGCCAGGTCCCGAACGGGCACGGAGTCGCGACGCCTGGATCTCCATCAGCGCCACCAGTCCGTGCACCTCTGGTTCGGACGGCATCAGCGTGGCAAGGATTCGCCCCAGCCGGAGAGCCTCCTCGCACAACGTGGGCCGGGTCCAGTGCTCGCCTGCGGTTGCGGTGTACCCCTCGTTGAAGATGGCGTAGATCACCTCGAGCACAGAGCCGAGCCGGCTGGGGAGCTCGTCTCCCGACGGGACTTCGAAGGGGATCTCCTCCCGTGCCAACGTCCGCTTGGCGCGCACTATCCGCTGTGCGATGGTCGCCGGCGGGACCAGATAGGCGTGCGCGATTTCTTCGGTGGTCAGCCCGCCGATAAGGCGGAGAGTGAGAGCGACCCGAGACTCCGGCGATAGCGCCGGGTGACAGGCGGTGAACACCAAGCGCAGCAAGTCGTCGCCGATGTCGTCGTCGAGCGTGCTATCGAGATCCGGCTCGCCCATGGCCCGCTGGGCCTCGTGGCCAATTTCCTCGAGCTTCC
>JBEVIF010000149.1:0-3392 GCA_040510795.1 Acidimicrobiia bacterium | reverse complement strand
CTGCCAGCCCTCCTCCCGGGTGTAGAGGCGAGGAGCCTCGCCCTCGGCCATCCGCCAGAGTTGTTCCTCGCCGTTCCGGTAGTAGTGCCGGTCGTTGGTCATCCGCAGATCGTGCCGACCCGATCGGTCCCAGTCGGAGAAGAGGATGGAGAGGGTGCAGTACCCCGGGCTGAGCGCTTGGGGCGGGCCGTAACCCTCCTCCTCGGGTCGGAAAAGTCGATGGTCCTCGCACTCCCCGGTCGTCTGCCCACCCTCGGCCAGGTAGTTGCCGAAGGCAAGAGTCGGCAGGTCGGAGTCTCCCTCCCAGATGGCGCTGAACCCGACAGTCCAGTCGTTGGCGGCGGCATCGAGACCCCACGTCTCGTTGGCACGATCGAAGGTGCAGTCGCCGCGTCCCTGCAGCAAAACGTCCTCACCGACGCGAAGCACCGCCAGGTCCATGTGCTGATCGCTGTCGATGTCGAGGGGGTAGGCGCCGGTCACCCCGGTGAGATTGCTTGCCGTGGAGTCCGGCATCTGCCCGAATCGAAGTGACCCGCCAATTGGGCTCTCATTTCGGTAGAGGCCGCTCGGGCTGTCGCCTCCGGCCAGATACAGGTCGGGCCGACCGTCTTCGTCACAGTCGAGAACGGCCACACCGCCGCCAACGAAGTACGCGAAATCGCCGTCGTATACATGGTTGATACCCGCACGCTCCGCCTCATCGACGAAATGGGGCGGCGGTGACGCCATCTCGGGCAGGTCGGGCCAGAAGGCAGCGATCGCGCCGGTTGCGAGTGCACCGGCCATCAAAGCCCCGGCTGCCACCCCGGCGACGAGCCACACCCAGGCCCTTCCGGTCACGTTTGCCCCGTTTGGGAGGTTTCGACACAATGCCGCATGGGTCGATTGTGTCGAGTCGAGGAGGCTATGAGGTGACGGATCCAGTCCGTTGGGGCGTCCTCGGGTGTGCGGACATCGCGGTGCGGAAGGTCATACCGGCCATGCGCGGGTCGGATCTGAGCCAGGTCGCGGCCATCGCCTCCCGGTCGGTGGAAAAGGCCCGGGCCACCGCCGAGTCCCTCGGCATTCCCAAATCGTACGGCAGCTACGAGGAATTGCTCGCTGATCGGGAGATCGAGGCGGTCTATATCCCTCTGCCGAATCATCTCCACCCGGAGTGGACGATCGCGGCCGCCAAGGCGGGCAAACACGTTCTTTGTGAGAAACCGCTCGCCACCAGCAGCGAATTGGCCAGACAGATGATCGACGTGGCCGAGCGGTCCGGGGTGAAACTCATGGAAGCATTCATGTACCGGCTTCACCCGCTGTGGGTCGAGGTGCGGCGTCTCATCACCGACGGCGCCATCGGGGAGTTGAGGGCGGTCCAGGCGGCCTTCTCCTATTACAACGATGATCCGGACGACATCCGCAATCAGGTCGAGGCGGGGGGCGGTTCGCTCTTCGACATCGGCTGCTATCCGGTCAACGTCGCCCGGATGCTCTTCGACGCCGAGCCCACCGATGTCGTGGCCTCGATGCGGCGTGACCCCGATTTCGGCACGGATGTGCTCACGTCGGTGGTGCTCGACTTCGACGGGAGACATGCCGGTTTCATCTGCTCGACTCAGCTGGAGAACGATCAGCGCGTTCACATTTACGGGACCGGGGGGCGCCTTGTCGTCGAGATCCCCTTCAACATCCCTCCCGATCGCCCGACCCGCCTGCTCGCCGTGTCCGGGGGCGAGCCGCCGGTGGCGCCCGATGTGGTGGTTCATCAGGTTCCCGAGGCCGACCAATACCGGGTGCAGGCCGACGCCTTCTCCCGCGCCATCCGGGATGACACGCAGGTGCCAACGCCACCCCAGGACGCCGTCGCCAACATCGAGGTCATGGAACGAATTTTCGCGGACGCCGCTGCCCGCGCCTGAGCGGCGTCACCCGGACCGAGCGCGACTGTGTCCGGCCGGGTCGGCGATGACCTCCGAGATGGCCAGCTCCGCCGCGCCGATCAGCGGGGCATCGGGTCCCAACCCACCGGCTGCGATATCGGCGATATCACCCGGAGCATCGAGCGCCCCGAGACGTGCCCCTTCGAAGACGGCTTTCTCCAGGAACGGGAAGAGGGGGTGATAGAACCCACCGAGCACGACGAGTTGCGGGTTGAACACGTTGATCAGGTTGCCGATTCCCAACCCGAGCCATCGTCCGATTTCGGCAAGGGCGTCGAGAGTCTTCTGGTCGCCGTCATTCGCTCTGGCGAGGACGGTGTCGACCAGGCCTAGCCCGGTGACGCTCGACGGGATCCCGGCAAGACGAGCTAGAGCTGCCTCGCCGGCCTCAGTCTCCCAGCAGCCGGTTGCCCCGCAGCGACAGAGATGTCCGTCGGGGTTGATCAGGGTGTGCCCGGCCTCGCCCGCGTAGCCGGCTGCCCCCAACATTGGCTTCCCGTCGTGAATGATCCCGGCGCCGATTCCGGCCTCGCCCGAGATGTAGATGAGATGCGGCACCCCGGCACCCACTCCGCGCCGATACTCGGCGAGGGCGCCGAGGTCGGCTTCGTTGGCAACGAGGACTGGATCGCGGAGCCCGAGGGCTGAAGCGAGCATCTCACCGAGTGCGACGTTCCTCCAGCCGAGGTTGGGGGCAAGCTGGACGAAGCCGTCTGATCTCCGGGTGACCCCGGCGACACCCACGCCGACCCCGGTCAGGATCACGTCGGCGGGAAGGCCCTCAATCAGCTCGCCGGACAGGCCGGCGACGACGTCGACCGTCTCGGCCGCAGACTCGCCACGGGGCCGCGGCACCCGCACCTGTTCGTAGACGTGACCACCAAGGCCAACCGTGGCGACTGCAACAGAGTCGACCGACAACTCGATCGCTAGAACGACGGCGCCCTGAGGCCGGGTCCTCACCATGGGGGAGGGCCGCCCCGGACCTGAGGGGGCGACCGCCGGGCCCTCCTCGACGAGGCCGAGGTTGGTCAGTTCGCCGATGAGGTCGGCGATGGTGGAGCGGTTGAGCCCGGTGGTGGCGGTCAGCTCCGAGCGAGAGACGGGTCCGTGGAGGTGGAGGCTCTCCACCACCGCCGCCAGGTTGTGTCGGCGCAGCTCGTCGGCGGCCACGCCCTTGGGCCGATGATGGGCATCCCTCCCGGCCGTAATCTGGGTGCGGTTCAAGAGTCTCCCGGGAGGCCGATGGTGAGCCAGAACCTTATGCCGCAATTTGTTGCGGGGTCAAACATATGGCGGTTATGCTCGCATCGGTCGGCGTGGGGTCGTCATGGCCCGTTCGCGTCCGGCTAGTACGGAATTTGCCAACCCCCTTCGAGGGGTGGCAACCGGAGGAGGAAGGAAAAACAAGATGAAAAGACGCCTAATGGCGTTGGTAGCCGTCATCGCCCTTGTCATCGC
>JBEVIF010000148.1:0-5016 GCA_040510795.1 Acidimicrobiia bacterium | reverse complement strand
ATCCAGGGCGATCTCGAAGGGGCATTGAGAACCGTCCTCGGAAGCCCGGTGGAGACTGCAGTGGCGGGGCGCACCGACGCCGGGGTCCACGCCAGGGGGCAGGTGGTCTCCTTGCAGGTCGCCGAGGCCCCCGATCTGGAGAGGCTGGCCCGCTCCCTCAACGGGATCGTCGGTCCCGAGATCGCTGTCACCGCCGTGACTATCGCCGACGACGACTTCCACGCACGCTTCTCGGCCAGCTGGCGCCGGTATCGGTACACGATGTCGACCGGGACCGCTCCTGACCCGCTGGCCCGCGGATTCGAGTGGCATGTCGGCCCCCGCCTCGATCTCGGCGCGATGGCGGCTGTGGCTCCTGAGTTCGTGGGTGAGCTCGACTTCAGCGCATTCTGTCGTTCGGTCGAGGGGGCAACCAACGTCCGCCGGGTCGACGAGTCACGATGGGAGGCCGACGGTGAGCGTCTCCATTATTGGATCAGGTCGAATGCCTTCTGTCACCAGATGGTGCGCTCTTTGGTGGGGCTCAGTTACGACGTGGGACGAGGCTTCACTCCTGGCGCTTCGGTGCGTGAAATCGTCGGCGACGGCGACCGAAGTCGAGTGGTCACCGTGGCTCCACCGCACGGGCTCACCATGTGGGAGGTCGGTTACTGAGGCCTGGTGGCTTGCCCGGGCAGGGGGGAGTACGCCCTACTCCCCCCTACCCATTCAGAGAACCCCGGAATTGAGGCCGACCTCTGAACCTTTCCCCGATCGATGCCAATCCCTTGACGATGGCGTCGAGCGGAGAAGCCGAAGGTGCGTTCTTGACCTGGGGGCTCGGTGGACGTCGACGGGTGCGGCCTTTGGAAAACGCCTTGCTCAGATTCGTTCTCGGCTGATGCATTTTGATGAATCCTCCTGATGGCGTGGATCACAGACGTCCACGTCGTGAGATGTGATCGTGCCTGGTGCCGGGCCAACCAAACATGGGGGACAGCCCCCTGGGGGAGGTCCCCCAGTCCAGGCCGAGTCAACCCCGATATGGCTCCAGCGCGTGCGAGATGCGGGAGGCGTGGTCGGCGTCCCTGGTTTCGACCGAGATCGCGATCTCCACCCAGCCGAAACGGAGCCCGAAGCCCTCCCGATGATGCTCGACCAGGAGCACGTTGCCGCCCTCACCGGCGATGGTCTGCAACACCGTGGCGAGGTTGCCCGGTTGGTCGGGTACCCGGACCGTGTACTCGGCGAATCGCCCTGATGCCTCGAGGCCGTGCCGAACTGCCTTGCCCAGGAACATCAAGTCGATGTTCCCTCCGGAGAGAACGATGCAGATCGGGTCGGGTGCGTCGTCCGGGATCAGCTTCTCCATCAGGGCGGCCACACCGACCGCGCCCGCTGCCTCGACGACGATCTTGGACCGGTCGAGGACATAAGCCAGCGCGGCTGTGGTCTGGGCGTCGTTCACCACGAGGATGTGGTCGACGTGCTCGCCGGTGATCTCCCACACCAGATCGGAGGGGACCGATACGGCGATGCCGTCGGCGACAGTGGGCAGGCCACGCGGGAAGTCTCTGACCAGCACGCCGCGGCGTCTGCTCTCGGCGTAGACCGCGGCTGGCTCGATCTCGACTCCGATGACCATTACCGAAGGGCGAAGCGTCTTGACGGCCAGGGCAGTTCCTGCAAGAAGGCCCCCGCCACCGGTCGGAATGACGACCGTGCCGGTCTCTGGCAGCTGCTCCAGCAACTCGAGCCCGAGGGTGCCCTGGCCTGAGACGATGAGCGGGTCGTCGTAGGGATGCACGAAATGGGCGCCGGTTTGCCTGGCGTGCTCCACAGCAGCCTCGACCGCATCCGCCAGTGAGAACCCGACCAGCCTCACGTCTGCCCCGTAGTCCTCAGTGGCCTTTACTTTCGGGATCGGCGCCGTCTCCGGCATGAAGATGGTGCAGGGTGAGCCCGTGAAGGCCGAGGCGAGCGCGACGCCCTGAGCATGATTGCCCGCGGAGCCTGCCACCACCGGCTTGCCATCGAGCCTCGTCAAGACATTCAGGGCTCCACGGATCTTGAACGACCCGGCCCGCTGCATGCACTCGGCCTTGAGATAGACGTCGCGTCCGGTGAGTCGGCTGAAGGATTGGGACCAAACGAGCGGAGTCTCGGTGACATTCCCCTCGAAGCGGGTCCGCGCCTCCTCGATGTCGGTGAGGGTGATCATCGCGATTGGCCTAGGAGTGACAGTCGGCGTAGCATATGCCTGCTCCCTGATCGGGAGCCGTTTCCCCAAACGCTCCCCGGTATCTTCAACCTGCCGAGGATTACTCATGACCATGAACAAGACCTATTCGCCCAAGCCGGGCGATATCGAGCGTGCCTGGCTGGTGGTCGACGCCACCGACCTGCCGTTGGGCCGTCTCGCCTCCGAGATCGCCACGGTGCTCCGTGGCAAGCACAAGCCAACGTATGCGCCGCACGTCGATGGCGGCGATTTCGTCATCGTGGTGAACGCCGAGAAGGTGGCCGTCACGTCGGACAAGAGTCAGACCAAGATCTACTACCGGCACTCCGGTTATCCGGGAGGCATCAAGGCAGAGACCTTCGACCGGCTCCGTGAGCGCCGCCCTGAGGCGATCATCGAGCGCGCTGTCGTTGGCATGCTTCCCAAGACCAAGCTGGGCCGACAGATGGCCCGCAAGCTGAAGGTCTATGCCGGGCCCGATCATCCCCATGTCGCTCAGAAGCCCACGGCTCTTGAGCTGAAGATTCGAAAGGTGGAACTCTGATGGCCAAGCCACTCGTCCAGGCCACCGGCCGCCGCAAGGCATCCGTAGCCAGGGTTCGTCTGGTCGACGGCTCGGGCCAGGTGACCCTCAACGGTCGGCCACTAGAGGACTATTTCCCGACCATGGCCACCCGGCTCAGGGTCATGGAGCCGCTGCAGATAACGCAGACCCAAGGCCGCTACGACGTACACGCCAAGCTCGAGGGTGGCGGGCTCACGGGCCAGGCCGATGCGCTGCGCCTCGGTATCTCCCGGGCCCTCATCGAGCTCGACGAGGAGCTACGGCCCGTTCTCAAGAAGGCCGGGCTGCTCACTCGTGACGCCCGGGTCGTCGAGCGCAAGAAGTACGGGTTGCGCAAGGCTCGTCGGGCGCCTCAGTACACGAAGCGCTGAAGTTGGCCGACCTCCGTCGTCTCCTCGACGAGGGCAAACCCATCTTCGGCACCGACGGTGTGCGCGGGGTGGCCGGCTCTGAGCTCTCCGCCGAACTGGCTCTCCTCATCGGGCGCGCCGCCGGCTCGTATCTCCGCGGCGGCCCAGTGGTGGTAGGGCGAGATACCCGGCGTTCCGGCGAGATGCTCTCATCCGCACTCCAGGCAGGGTTCCATTCGATGGGTGTCGACACGGTCGACGTCGGCATCCTGCCGAGCGGAGGGATCAGCTATCTCACCGCAACGTCGGGGGCGACGATGGGGGCAATCGTCTCCGCCTCTCACAACCCGGCGGAGGACAACGGGATCAAGATCCTCGCTGCCCGAGGCACCAAGCTCCCCGACGAAGTGGAGCGGGAGCTGGAGGACAGGCTGCGTTCACCCGAGGCGAGGTCCAAAGTCGGGCCAGACATCGGGACGCGGTTCGTGGACGGCGATGCCCTGGAGCGCTATGTCGATCACCTCGCCGCGCTCTCCAAGTACAACCTGAGCAGCGTCGAGGTCGCCCTCGACTGCGCCAACGGGGCGGCCTTCAAGGCGGCGCCGATGTTGTTCACCCGGCTCAAAGCAGACCTTCTTGTGCTGGCCGATGCTCCCGATGGGACCAACATCAACGACGGCTGCGGCGCCACCCATCCCGAGATGCTCGCGCGCGAAGCCCAGGGGCGGATCGGCCTGTCTTTCGACGGGGACGCCGACCGGCTAATCGCCATCGATGAAGACGGCCGGGTGGCCAACGGCGATGTCATCCTCGCCATCGTTGCCCGATACATGAAGGCCCAGGGTTCATTGAAGAAGAATTTGGTGGTCGCGACAGTCATGTCCAATCTCGGGTTCCGCAAGTCGATGGCAGAGGTAGACATCGACCTGGTGGAGACCAAGGTCGGTGACCGCTACGTGATGGAGGCCATGCTCGAGCACAAGGCGATCCTGGGGGGAGAGCAGTCGGGTCACATCATCTTCCTCGACAAGGGCCACACCGGAGACGGTCTGCTCACAGGGTTACGCCTCCTCGATGTAGTTGCCGGGACGGGCAAGGAACTGCGTGAGCTTCGGGCGGAGGCGATCACCGAGTATCCGCAGATCCTTCAGAATGTTCGGGTTGGCCGCGGCGCCAGTCTCGACGACGCCGGCGCTCTCTGGGAAGAGGTGCGAGCCGTGGAGACCGAGTTGGGCGAGGAGGGAAGGGTGCTGGTCCGTGCGTCGGGCACCGAGCCCTTGATCAGGGTCATGGTGGAGGCCCCTAGCGAAGAGGCGGCGAGACGCTACGCTGATCGCTTGTCGAGCGTCACTCAGACCTCGATGGGGAAGGGGGGATAGCCACCGACAGCAAGATCTGCGTGCGAGCAATCAACAGCGCCCGGCCTCACTCACGTGAGGTGACGAGGAGGAAGGTCATCGAAATCTTCGGCGGATGCCTTCCCGGCCGGCTCAGGTCGTCAGGATGGGAGCAAAACCCGGGAGTGATTCCGGAACAGAGGCCCACCCGTGAGCGCCGATTTATCGGCCCCCCCGCACGCATCACCCGCGTTCCTGATGCAGATCGTCACAAATATGTGACGTGGTGCATTCAGAACAAGCAGCAATAGCAAGGAACTGATATGTGCGGAATCGTTGGATATGTCGGGCCGAAGTCGGTGATCGACATCTTGATGCCGGGCTTGGCCCGGCTGGAGTATCGGGGTTATGACTCGGCGGGGGTTGCTCTCAACCACGGCGGGTCACTGACCGTCCTCAAGCAGGCCGGGCGTATCGCCGACCTGCAGGGCCTGGTCGATCGTGAAGGCCTGGCCGAGGCCCACACCGGGATCGGCCACACCC
>JBEVIF010000147.1:0-7474 GCA_040510795.1 Acidimicrobiia bacterium | reverse complement strand
GCCCTCGCCCGGCGATCCCTACCATCGCCCACGCTGAGGCGTCTCGCGCTCGGGGCCCTGTTGCGCGTGCTCGTCTCCTCGTGCGTGGGCCGCCCCGAGGCCGACGCCACCGGGGAGGAGATCTACCTCCAGCTGTGCTCCAACTGCCACGGCGACCAGCTCGAAGGTGGAGTCGGGCCACCGCTTGGCCCCGGAACGAACGCCGCCGAACAGCCGGACGAGTATCTCCGGGTGACCATCGTCCAGGGACGGGGGAGGATGCCATCTTTCTCCTCATCCCTCACCGACGATCAGGTTGGGCGCCTGATCGACTACCTGCGGGAGGCCCAGGCCGGATGAGCGCCGTTCTGGAGGCCCTCGAGTTGTATCCCGTCCGGATACCGATGCGTCACCGTTTTCGCCGGGTAGATCACCGCGAGGCCGTCCTCATCAAAGGCCCGGCCGGCTGGGGTGAATTCTCACCCTTCCCCGACTACCCGCCACATGTGACGACGCGGTGGCTGGCTGCCGCACTCGAAGCCGCTTGCAGTGTCCTCCCTGAGCCAGGCCGGGCCACGATCCCGGTCAACGTGACCGTGCCGGCGGTCGCACCCGAGGTGGCTGCCCGGCTCGTCCTGGAGTCGGGCGCCGGCACCGCCAAGGTAAAAGTCGGCGAGCCCGGCCAGACGATGGAGGAGGACGAGGCACGCCTTGCGGCGGTCCGGGCGGCGATCGGGCCGGAGGGCAAGATCCGCATCGACGTCAACGCAGGCTGGGACCTCGAGACTGCCGCTATCCGTCTCGCCTCCTATGCCCGCTTCAACCTGGAGTACGTGGAACAACCCGTCACGAGCCTCGAGGAGATGGTCGAGCTCAAGAAGATGACGGATGTTCCCCTCGCTGCCGATGAGTTGGTTCGTCTCCGGCCGGATCCGTTGGAGGTCGCGTCCATGGGCGCCGCCGACATCCTGGTGGTGAAGGTTCAGCCGTTGGGTGGGGTGGTCAGGACGCTCGATATTGCTGCGCGCGCCGGCATCCCCGTCGTCGTGTCGTCGGCTTTGGAGACTTCGATCGGGATCTACTCCGGTCTCTTGGTCGCTTCTCTCCTTCCCGAGCTCCCGTACGCCTGCGGGCTGGGGACGGTGTCGTTGATCGAGGGGGATCCCACCCGCCTTCCCCTGGTCTCGATGAATGGGGAGCTCGAAGTTCGCCGCCCCGAGCCCGACCCTGAGTTGCTGGTCCGGTGGCGGCCCGACCGTGACAGGTCCGCCGAGCTCCTGCGTAAAGTTCGAAACGCGGCCGAGGTGCTCACTTGAGATCGCGAGACCACAAATCGAGAACCCATTGACACAGCCCAACCCCAGCACCGCCCAGGCCCGGGTCATCGTGGACGAGTTGCACCGCCACGGTGTCGACTATGTGGTCATCTCGCCTGGCTCCCGCTCGGCGGCCCTGGCCATCGCCTTCGAGGAACACGCCGGCGTGGAGACCAGGGTCGTCCTCGATGAGCGATCCGCCGCTTTTCATGCCCTCGGCCGTAGCCGGGCCACGCAGACCCCCGTTGCGGCATTGGCCACCTCGGGGACCGCGCTTGCCAACTACCTGCCGTCTGTGGTCGAGGCGGACCTGTCGTTGATTCCTCTAGTCCTGATCTCGGCCGACCGTCCCCCCGATCTCCTCCATGTTGGGGCCAATCAGACGATCGAGCAGGCAGGGATCTTCGGGGAGAAAGTCCGCTGGTCATGTGCAATCCCTCCCTCTGAGCCTCACCTCGACTCAAACGGCTATTGGCGCTCGAGCGTCTCCCAGGCAGTGGCGAGAGCCAGGGGACATGGCGGCCGCCCGGGGCCGGTTCACATCAATGTGGCGTTCCGCGAGCCGACGGTCCCCGTCTCCGATGACGGGCGGACTCGGGCCGAGCCTTACCGGCACCCCATCGAAGGGCGGCCGGGTGACGAGCCGTGGCAGCAACACCAGCAGGCAAGGCCGTCAGGGGCAGCCCTCGGGTTAGGGGGCCGCGGCCTGGTTGTCGTGGGCGAGGGTGACTTCGACCCGAAGGATGTCTTCGAGGCCGCTGGAAAGCTCGGCTGGCCGGTGCTCGCTACCGCCACTTCCGGGCTCCGGGTCTTCGACGTGGTCACCACCTATCACCACTTGTTGGTGACGGGTGTGCCCACCGGTCTGAGGCCTGACCTGGTCGTGACTGTTGGCCGGACCGGGCCTAGTGACCGCATCGGATCTCTCACCTCGCTGCCCGTGCCGCAGGTTCAGGTCGACCGGTGGGGGGCGTGGAACGACCCGCGTCGGCATTCGCGCCATCTGCTCCAGGCGGATCCGGCGCAAACCCTCGACGGCTTCTTGCCGGCTCCGGACGACCTCTTGGTCCGGTCTTGGCTCGGGGCAGACGCTGCGATGCGGTCGGCTCTCGACGACCACCTTGCTTCCGACGAGACGCCTACCGGTCCGGCAGTGGCCCGAGCCCTCGAGTCCCTCGATCAGGTGACGCTGATCGCGGCTTCGTCAATGCCGATCAGGGATGTCGACGCACATGTCTCTCACACGGCCCAGGTCATCGCCAATCGCGGTGCCTCAGGCATCGATGGCTTTGTCTCCACGGCGTTGGGCGCCGCCACGGCGATGAGAGGTGCGGTTGCATTCGCAGGTGACCTCTCGTTTCTCCATGACGCCACCGGTCTCGTGGCGGACGACGTCGGGGATTTGGTGTTCGTGGTGGCCGACAACGGCGGGGGTGGTCTGTTCGACCTGCTGCCACAGGCGGAGCACGCCCCTGCCTTCGAGCGCCTGTTCGTCGCTCCTCACAATCTCGACCTGAGCCGGGTCGCGTCCGCTTACAACCTGGGTACCGCCGTCGTGGAGGATGTCGCTGATCTTGGGGCGATGATCAGGAGTCGGCTCGAGGCAGGCGGACCACATGTCGTCGTCGTACCGGTAGAACGCGAGACCGATCTGAAGACTCGCCGGGGCCTGGACGACACGTCGCGGGCGGTGTGCGCCAGGTTCAGCTGAGTCCGAGTGCCCCCAGCATCGGCCGCAGCTTGATCTGTGTCTCCTCGAACTCCATGGCCGCGTCGGAGCCGTCGACGATCCCTGCACCGGTGTAGAGGGTCGCTTCCGCACCGTCGATTTCCCCACAGCGGAGGGCGATCGCGAACTCTCCTTCTCCTTCGCGGTCGAACCAGCCCACCGGACCTGCGTATCTGTCCCGCTGGTGGCCCTCGAGCTCACGTATCAGCTCGACCGCGGTCTTGGTCGGCGTACCCGCAACGGCCGCAGTCGGGTGGAGGGCTGCCAGCAAGTCGGTCACGGTGGTCCCAGGGCGGACCTCTCCTTCGAAGACGGTCGACAGGTGCTGGATGTCTCCGTAGGTAGCGACCGTTCTCTCCGACCGCCGGAGACGGGTGCAGAAGAGGGCCAGGGCGGTGTCGACCGAATCGGCAGCGAGTGCATGCTCCCGCGTCATCTTCTCGGTGTTGAAGAAGCCGGCCGAGGCCGGGTCGCCGGGATCAGCAGATCCGGCCAGGGAGATCGATCGGACAGACCCCCCGGCCAGCGAGACGAGCAACTCGGGGCTCGAGCCCACAAAGCCATCGACGAGGAATGTGTGCGAGCTGCGCTCGTTGCGGGCAAGATTGGACAGGACGAGGTGGGTGGGCACCTGACCCTCGAACCTCGCCGGGAGTCGTCTGGACAGCACGACCTTCTCGACCTCTCGCTCGCGGATCGCATCGAGCGCGTCACCGACCAGCCGCATCCACACCTCGAGCCCGTCGTCGCCGACGCTGCCATCGGGCAAGACGGTGGACGGCGCTGCCGGAGGCAGGTCGCTTGGGTCACCGATCAGGAACCGAGTCCCTCCTGCGTCGATCTTCATGAGTACCCGGGGGATGACCACGACCGAGCCCGGGTCGTTCTCGTCAAAAGTGAAGCTCGCGAGGGCCACCGGGGCCGTTGTGGCGGACAGCCTGCGCAAGGCCCGGTCGAAGCGGTCGGCCCCGGTGCCGGCGTCGATCCTCGTGGAGATTCCCCAGCCGAAGAGCGCCACGTCGCGATGGATCCATGCTGAGTCCGGGCCGCGTGAGATGGCGTCGCGCACGCCCGACTCGAAGATCTCAGCTGTCATTCCATGTGCAGGCTAGGACCGGCTCGAGTGACTCGATCCCCACCAACTCGTACGCGACCCGACGGAATAGTTCAGGGTCGCCCGATGTGGCCAGAGTGAGGCGACCCGAGCCTTCGGTCGACGACGCGACCCTGCTCACCTGGCGGGCCACCGCAGGCGATGGATCGACGATCCTGACCCCAGGCCCGGCCACAGCCTCGATGAGCGGAACGAGGAAAGGGAAATGGGTGCAGCCCAAGACCAGTGTGTCGGCGCCGCCATCGAGGATCGGCTCGAGGCATGCCTCCACCTGTTGTCTCGCCTCAGGCCCGTCGACTTCAGCTTTCTCGACGAGCTCCACCCATCTCGGGCAGGCCCGGGTGAGCACCGTCGCACCTGTGGCGTGCCGCTGCAACACCGATGCGAAGAGCTGGCCCTGGAAGGTGGCGGCAGTGGCGACGACACCGATGACACCTGTGGCGGTGCTCACTGCAGCCGGCTTCACCGCCGGTTCCATTCCCACGAAGGGCACATCGGGATGCTCGGCGCGTAATGCGTGGAGGGCGGCGGCCGAAGCGGTGTTGCACGCGATGGTGACGGTCGTGGCGCCCCGCTCGAGGAGCCACCGGGAGGCCTCTGCCGTCATCTCGGCGACCTCGGCGAGCGTTCTCACCCCATATGGGGCCCGAGCTTGGTCGGCGAGATAGAAGAGGTCGGCGGATGGCAACTCACGTCGTATCTCAGTGAGGACGCTCAAGCCGCCGACACCCGAGTCGAATACCCCGATCATGGCTGTCATATCAGCAGGGCGACGAAGGGGTCGGTGGTAGCTTCCGCCGATACAGGAGGTCCGGCGTGAAGATCGAGGGCTCGGTGGCGCTGGTCACGGGCGGTGTGTCTGGTCTTGGCTTTGGTGCCGCCTCCCGTTTCGTCCGCGGTGGAGGGTCGGTGGTGATGCTCGACATCAACGATGCCCACGGCGCCGCAGCCGTCGATGCGCTTGGAGAGAGCGCCCGCTTCATCCGCTGTGATGTTCGTGATCGAGATGCCGTTGCCGACTCCGTGGTCCGCGCCGCCGAGGAGTGGGGCCGGATCGACATCCTGGTAAATGCCGCCGGCGTGGCCCCGGCGCAGAGGTTGATCTCACGGGACGGTGAGCTATTCGATCTCGACCTGTTCAAGTTCGTGATCGAGGTGAATCTGATCGGCATGTTCGACGTGACCCGAAATGTTGCGGCAGTCATGTCTACCAACGAGCCCGGTCCCGACGGGGAGCGAGGAGTGATCGTGAATGTGGCGTCGATCGCCGCCTTCGAGGGGCAGATCGGGCAAGCTGCTTATTCCGCATCCAAGGGCGGGATCGTCGGAATGACCCTGCCCCTCGCCCGTGATCTGGCCAGTATCGGCGTGAGAGCGGTCACGATCGCACCGGGAATTATGGACACGCCTCTCTTGGCGGACGCCCCCGAGGAGCTGAAGGAATCGCTAGCCGCTCTCCATGTTTTCCCGCGACGTCTTGGCACACCCGAGGACTTTGCCCATCTGGTGCAGTCGATTGTGGAGAACCCACTCTTGAACGGTGAGGTCATCCGTCTCGACGCCGGCGCCAGGATGCCGCCCAGGTGATCGTTCGGTACCAAAAAAACCACCCGATGTCGCTATGTGTTGCCCGCAGTGGGTGTATATGCTCCCCGCTTGACGGGCGTAAAAGCCCGTCTGCCCAAAGGAGGGAATCCATATGAAGAAGGGACGACAGAGGAGCGCGCTTGCCGCTCTTCTTGCGTTTGGACTGTTCCTTGCGGCTTGTAGCAGCGGGGAACCAACAGAAACCACGGAGGCGTCGGGCGACACGACGGCGACCACCGAAGCAACTACGGAAACCACGGCTGCGCCCACGACCGAAACCACCGAGGCCGCTGCGGCCGGCGATGGGATCATCACGACCTACATCGGTGAGCCGGAGTTCTTGCAGCCCCCGAACACCAATGAGTCGGAAGGGAACGCGGTGCTCAGCGCCCTTTTCCGTGGCCTGATCGACTACAACCCGGAGACCAGTGAGCCCCAGCTCACCGGTGTCGCCGCGTCGATCGAGTCGCCCGACGAGGGTCTCACCTGGGAGATCGCCCTCAACGAGGGTTGGACCTTCCACGACGGCACGCCGGTGACGGCGCAGTCGTTCGTCGATTCGTGGAACTATTCGGCATACGGCCCCAATGCGGCCCAGGTGTCGGGTTTCTTCGCGTCGATCGCGGGATACGCCGACCTCCAGTGCGGGACCGTGACGGAGCCCGACCCGGAGACCGGTGAGGATGTCGACGTGGCCGACTGCGAGGGCCAGCCCCCCACAGCCGAGGAGATGAGTGGTCTGTCGGTCACCGACGACCTCAACTTCACGGTCACCCTGGCCGCGCCCGAGACGTTCTTCATGACCCGACTCGGGTACACCGCGTACTACCCGCTGCCGGAGGCGTTCTTCGCCGATCCGGCTGCGTACAACGAGGCGCCGATCGGCAACGGTCCGTTCATGATGGACGGGTCGTGGGAGCACGACATCGAGATCAGGACGGTGGCCAACCCCGACTTCGCGGGGGAGGACCAGGCGCAGATCGAAGGTTTGACCTTCAAGATCTATGCGGAAGTCGATGCCGCGATGAACGATCTGATGGCGGGCAACCTCGACATCGTCGATGCCCTGACGCCCGAGCGGGCGGCTGAAGTCATGGGAGCGGTCCCGAACTCAGGTGAGACACCGAGCTCGTCGATCAACTACCTGGCATTCCCGCTCTACGACCCGGTGTACGAGAACCCCGACCTACGGGCTGCATTGTCGATGGCCATCGACCGGCAGACGCTGGTTGACAGCCCGATCTTCAACGGCACTCGTGCTCCGGCATTCAACCTCCAGGCACCGGTCATCCCCGGTTACCAGGAGACGGTCTGCGACAACTGGAACTACGACCCTGAGCAGGCAGCTGCCCTGTGGGAGTCCTCCGGTGGCATCGAAGGCCCGATCACGGTCTGGTTCAACTCGGGTGCCGGTCATGATGCCTGGGTCGAGGCAGTGGTCAACATGTGGGCCGAGACGCTCGGGATCGACCCGACGACGGTTGCGTTCGAGCAGCTCGACTTCGCCGACTATCTGCCCCGTATCGACGGCCAGGAGATCACCGGCCCGTTCCGTCTCGGCTGGGGTATGGACTACCCACACCCCCAGAACTACTGGCAGTTGCTGCTGGACAGCCGGTTCGTGCCGCCTTCGGGCTCGAACAGCACGTTCTACATCAACCCCGAGTACGACGCCAAGATCGACGAGGCCAACTCACAGGCCGACCTCGAAGCTGCCATCCCCCTCTACCAGGAGGCGGCGGCCATCGC
>JBEVIF010000146.1:0-3500 GCA_040510795.1 Acidimicrobiia bacterium | reverse complement strand
TCGCCTCGCACAGCGGGCAGGTCCTGAAGTCGATCGAGGTGGTCATCTCGCAGCGACCATCACCTCGTCGGCGCGGTCGCGTACGACCGGCAGGGGAGGTTCGATACGGACATCTCGTCGGGTGAGCCTTTCCCCACAATGGGCGCAGTGGGTGACCGCCTGCGCCTCGTTGCCACAGCTGACATGGATGACCTTCTGACGCTCACTCCCCGCCGGTGGCTTCCATCGCTCGCCATAGCTCCACAGGGTCATCAGCACATCGAAGAGGTCTTTGCCCTGTTCGGTGAGCCGATACTCGTACCGGGCCGGTCGGTCCTGATAGAGCTGGGTCTCCAGCATCCCGTTGCCGACGAGACGCTCGAGTCGGTCGGTCAGGACGTTGCGGGCGATGCCCAGGTCGTTGACGAACTCGTCGAAGCGGCGCACCCCGAGGAATGCGTCCCGCAGGATGAGGATCGTCCACGAATCGTTGACCATCTCGACGGTGTTGGCCACGGCGCACTCGAGGTGTTGAAGCGACTTTCGGGACATGACGCCACCATAGCGAGTTTCGAGTTGCAATGCACTACTCAGGTCGTTACGGTTGTGAGTAGCTATTCGAAACTCACAGACGTGGATTTGGTGAGGACACCAAAAGTTCGACAGTCCAAAGGAGGCGTGAATGAGATTTTTCCAGAGTCTGCGGAGGAAGCGGCGCCAGCCCAATCCACCCTTCTATCTCCTCGAGTTGGACCTTCCGTTGGACGAGGTCATGGCCGACCTGACTTACCCCTCCCCCGAATTGGTCTGATCGGCCCCGGCCACCTCGTCGAGAAACCAGTCGAGCATCCGTTCCAGCGCCGGCTGGGACTCGACCTCCCGATAACGGCTCTCCTCGATGAGCCCGTCGGGGTCGCGACCCGCCACGATCAACTCCTGGGCGCCTCCCTCCTCCCGACACCACGAGGCGAGTAGCTGGCCGGACATCTCGGGATGAAATTGGACGGCGAGCCCACGGCCGGTGCGAAATGACTGGACACCGGACTCGTTCTGCGCCAGCTCGACGGCGCCCTCGGGCACCGTGAACTCATCGTGATGGAACTGGAACCACGGGCCTTCGGCAATCTGCTCCGTAGCCGAGCCGACATTCGTCCATCCGTACTCCGGTCTGGTCGCATGACTGACCTTCCCGCCGAGGGCAGCGGACATCGCCTGGGCCCCGAAGCAGATTCCGAGCATGGGAACGCCGGTAGCAAGCCGGCTCCGGATGAATTCGAGCTCGGGGGCGAGCCATCCCTGGACCCGGTCTTCGTAGACGGACCACGGGGACCCCATCAGCACCACGAGATCGTATGGGTCGTCGGGAAAGGTGGCGGTCACCGCCGGGTTACGGATGTCCTGCACCACGACGAAGGGAACGAGGGTGGCGCCGCGCTTCTCCAGGTGGGCCCCGACTCGCTCCGGTGTGGAAAGGGGATCGTGTTCGACCACGAGTGTTCGCACGGGTCTGCAGGGTAACGACAGTCACAAACAGGCCTGTCGCAGCAAGATGTCCGTTGATACTGTGTCGAAGCGAGTGACCGACCTTCCCTACGCCCGCGTCCGCTTCCTCTGGCCCGACCATCTGGGATTGGCCCGGGGCAAATACCTCTCGGCGGCCCGCGCCGGCGAGGGGTCGAACCACTGCGTGGCCCTGTTCTCCCTCCAATTGAACCGGGAGATGATCCCCTTTCCCGGGGCACACCACGAGAGCTTCCCCGACGTCGAAGCGCGCTTCGACACCGACGCCATCAGACCGGGCTGGGAAAAGGACACCGGAGTCGTCGTCGCTTCCATCACCAAAGAGGGCGTGCCAATCGAGCTCGCTCCACGATCGATCCTGGAGCGTGTCATCGGCGAATGGAGGTCCGCCGGGTATAACCCGATGGTAGGGCTCGAGCTGGAAGCGTTCCTGTTCGAGCCCGATGGGGACCGGGGCTGGGCCCCGATCCACACCCCAGGCTCGTATGTGTACGGGACCGGGACCTCGGTCGATCCGAGCGGGACCATCGAGGAGATCATGCAGACCGCCCACGAGATGGGCATCGAGCTGGAGTCGGTCAACTCCGAATACGACGACGGCCAGTTCGAGCTCACCCTCCGCTACGGAGAGGCGCTGCAAGCAGTCGACGACGCCTTCCTGTTCAAGGTCATGGCTCGGGAGGTGGCGGCCAAGCGCGGGTACTTGCTCGCCTTCATGGGCAAGCCGGTCACCGATCGGGGTGGGAGTGGGATCCATGTCAACTTCTCCCTGCTCGACAACCAGGGCGAGAACGCCCTCGCCGACCCGTCGTCGCCAGACGGTCTGAGCGCTCTGGCGCGCCACTGCATCGCCGGCGTCGTCCACGATCACGTCTCGATGTCCGCGCTCGTGGCGCCAACCGTCAACGCCTACAAGCGGCTCCGCCCCGGCTCGCTCAATGGGTTCTATGCCAACTGGGGCTTTGACCACCGCGGGGTGGCGCTCCGCGTGCCGCCCGCTCGCGGCAGCGCCACGAGGCTGGAGCACAGACTCGCCGACGGTGCGGCCGGGCTCCACCTGGCCTCGGCCGCCACTCTCGTGGCGGCGTTGCGCGGGCTGACGAAGGGCCTGGAATGCCCACCGGAAGAGACACAGGACTGCATAACCGGCGCAGATGCCGACGTGACGGTCCCCCCGGACTTGGGAGCGGCTCTCGACGCCCTGGAGAACGACAAAGACTTCGTGGAGGCCTTCTCACCGGCCTACGTCGAGGGATTCCTGGCCGTGAAGCGGGCGGAGTGGGAGAGGTTCAGACAGCACACGACCGACTGGGAGATCGCCGAGTACCTCGAGTACTACTGACCAAATGGTGAGAACCGGGGTATCGGAAGGTCAAGAAGCGGGACGGACCGGGCGGGGTGGGGCTATTGCTCGCCGAGGGAGGCGGGAGCGGGTTTCCAGGTCCGTCCCACAACTTGACTTTCCAAGGGCGGCCTCATACCCCGGGCCGCCGAACCTCAAACAACTTTTTCCGGGGACGCGACGATGCCCGGGCCGTAAAAGGCCCGGGCATCGTGGCAATCGTCTTAGGCGAGGATCTTGGCCTTCTGAGCGGCGAATTCCTCGGCGGTGATGGTCCCGGCATCGCGCAAGCGAGCCAACTTCTCCAGCTCATCGGCGGAGGAGGCTCCCCCGCTCGAAGCGCTGACCTGCTGGATGTATTCCCGCTGCGCCTTCTCCTGCTGGACCGCCATCGCCATGGCGCGCTCCTGCATCGAGCCGCCACGGGCGATCAGGTAGATCAATACCCCGAGCCAGGGCAGGATCACGACGAAGATCGTCCAGAATGCCTTCCCCCATCCACTCAGGTCTTGGCTGCGGAAGATGTCGGAGAAGATCGTTATGAGCAGCCAGATCCAGGCAAAGAACAAGAAGAACCAGAGCATGCTCCAGAACAGATCCATTAAGGGCACGACGCCACCTTTCTAGTTTTGTTGGCTCTTGCAGACGGCCAACTATT
>JBEVIF010000145.1:0-4441 GCA_040510795.1 Acidimicrobiia bacterium | reverse complement strand
GCCTTAACCGTGAAGGCGCATGCCTTCAGTGCCGCTGCCAAGGCCAAGATCGAGAAGGCCGGCGGAACCGCCGAAGTCATCAATTGATTTATCACCTAGAACCTACGAACTAGGACTCAGAACCCAATGCTCTCCATTTACCGCAACATGTTCAAGATCCCGGACCTCCGGGGGAAGATCTTCTTCACGCTGGCCATGTTCGCCGTATACCGTCTTGGGGCCACGATCCCTGTCCCCGGGATCGACCTCGAGGCAGTGGAGCTTTTCCAGTCCCAGCAGGAGGCAGGTGGGATCTACGGGTTGCTCAACCTGTTCTCCGGCGGGGCACTCGAGTCGTTCTCGGTGTTCGCCCTTGGGATCATCCCCTATATCACGGCCTCGATCATCATGCAGTTGCTGACAGTCGTCATTCCACGGCTCCAGGCTCTTCAGGAGGAAGGCGAGTCGGGTCGGAAGGTGATTACCCAATGGACCCGCTACCTGACGGTGATCCTGGCTCTGATCCAGTCGACAGGCTTTACCTATCTCTTCCACGTCGGCCGGTTCACCGGTGGAATCGACCTGATCCCCAACTACACGCCCGGCCGGGTCATCCTCATCGTGCTGACGATGACTGCAGGCACGGCGATGGTGATGTGGCTCGGCGAGCTCATCACGCAGCGCGGCGTCGGCAACGGGATGTCGCTGATCATCTTCGTCTCGATCCTCAGCCAGTTCCCCTTCGTGTTCGGCCAGATCTGGGGTCAGACATGGGGCGCCGACCTGCCGATCCGGTTCATCGTGATCGTCGCCATCTTCCTGGCCATGATCGGGGCGATCATCTACGTGGACCAGGCACAGCGCCGGATCCCGATCCAGTTCGCCAAGCGGGTACGTGGCCGAAGGGTCATGGGCGGCCAGTCGACATACATCCCACTCAAGGTGAACACCGCCGGGGTCATCCCGGTGATCTTCGCCACCTCGGTGATGTTGATCCCGTCCCTGATCATCACTGCCATTCCGTCCGATGCAGCATGGGTGCAATCCATCTATCGATGGATCGACGGCAACCTCGGTGGCGGGACGGGCGGCGTGAGCTGGTGGTACATCCTCATCCTCTTCGCCCTCATCATCTTCTTCACCTACTTCTACACCGCCATCCAGTTCGACCCTGAGAAGCAGGCCGAGATGATCCAGCGACAGGGTGGCTTCGTTCCCGGGGTGCGCCCGGGGCGGCAGACTGCGAGGCACCTCGCCTTCATCCTCAACCGGATCACCCTGCCCGGATCCATCTTCCTGGCGCTGATCGCGATCCTCCCTGCCATCGCCGGGGCGGTTTGGGAGGTCAACATTGCCTTCTCCGGGGTCTCGATCCTGATCGTGGTCGGCGTCGCGTTAGAGACGATGAAGCAGATCGAGTCCCAATTGACGATGAGGAATTACGAAGGGATCCTCACTTGAGGATCCCTTCGTGTACTTGGTACACGGTACCTAGTACTTGGTACCGCTCCACGACAGCGGAGCTGTCGTGAAGCTGCTCTTCATCGGACCGCCTGGCGCCGGCAAGGGCACCCAGGCGGCCCGGGTGGCGGATCGCCTCGGCATCCCCCACATCTCCACCGGAGACATGTTCCGTCATCAAGTCTCCACGGAGACCGAGCTTGGCCGCTTGGTCGACACCATCATGAAGGCCGGGGAGTACGTCCCCGACGAGATCACTGTCGAGATGCTTCGTGACCGGCTGGCCGAGCCCGATGCCGCCAAGGGATACATCCTCGACGGATTCCCCCGCACTGCAGGCCAGGTAGCTGCCCTCGACGGGCTGATCGGCGTCGACGGCCTCGACACCGCCTTGGAGTTTGCGATCGACGAGGACGCGCTGGTGGAGCGCCTGCTGGGTCGGGGACGCGCCGACGACACAGAGGACACCATCCGCAACCGCTTCAAGGTGTATCAGGAACAGACCGCCCCCTTGCTCGACCTCTACCGGAATCGGGGCATCCTCGTCGCTGTCGACGGGCTGGGGGAGATCGACGTCGTCACCGAGCGGATCCTGAAGGTGCTGGGCCAATGATCACCATCAAGTCCCGGCGCGAGTTCGCCAAGATGGCGAGGGCCGGCGCAGCGGTTGCGGCCATCCACGAGGCTGTGCGTGCCGCGGCTGCTCCAGGGGTGTCGCTATTGGATCTCGAGGAGATATCTGCCCAGATCCTCGAGGAGCGTGGGTGCACATCCTCATTCCTCGGATATCACGGCACCTATCCCGCAACCCTCTGCCTCTCACCGAACGACGTCATCGTCCACGGCATACCTTCGGACCGGCGTCTCGACGAGGGCGACATCCTCTCGGTCGACGCCGGGGCGATCTTCGAGGGATTCCACGGCGACGCCGCCTTCACCATGCCGATTGGTCAAGTGAGTGCCGAGGCGCAACGTCTCATCGACGTGACAGAAGAGGCCCTTTGGGTCGGCATCCGCGAGGTGCGAAAGGGTGGTCATCTCGGCGACATCGGGGCCGCGGTGGCCGAGGTCGGAAAGAGCAACGATTTTGGGGTCGTTGAGGAGTATGTGGGTCATGGCATCGGCCGTCAGATGCACGAGGAGCCACAGGTCCCCAACTACGGGCGACCCGGTCAGGGGCTTCGTCTGAGAACCGGAATGGCGCTCTGCATCGAGCCCATGTTCAACGCCGGCGCCAGACACACCTCCGTTGACGATGACGGGTGGACGGTCCGGACCTCCGATGGCTCCCTTTCGGCGCATTGGGAGCACACGGTTTGCCTGACACCCGATGGTCCCCACGTATTTACTGCCGGCGAGGAGCCTGTTCCAGTGGAATTTGAGCAAAGTGCGGCCCGGGGGTAGCATTACGAGTCATGGCGGCGCTTTTTCGCGTCGTTCAACGCGTATTCAGGCCCGGACGACATTGTCCCCTACCCCCGAATCAGTTTCTGGGTTCAGGTTGTCTCGTGCGACGGGCGATTTCGAGTTTTGGAGCAGATGATGAAGGTGCGGCCTTCCACCAAGAAGATGTGTGAGAAATGTCGGATCATTCGACGTCGTGGCCGCGTCTGGGTGATCTGCAGCAATCCCCGTCACAAGCAACGGCAAGGGTGATCTGAGTGGCACGTATCGCAGGCGTTGACCTTCCGAGGGACAAGAGACTCGAGATCGGGCTCACCTACATCTACGGCATCGGGTTGACCCGCTCCCAGAAGGTGTGTGCCGAGACCGGGGTCGATCCCGACACCAGGATCCGTCAGCTCACCGACGATGAAGTGACCCGGATCCGCCGTTTCATCGAGGCGAACTTCGAAGTCGAAGGCGACCTGCGGCGAGAGGTCCAGCAGAACATCAAGCGAAAGATCGAGATCGGCAGTTATCAGGGCATCCGCCACCGTCGCGGCCTGCCCGTGCGCGGTCAGCGCACTCACACCAATGCGCGCACCCGCAAGGGGCGTCGCATGGCCATTGCCGGCAAGAAGAAGGTCACCAAGTAGGAGTTTGCAGAGAGTGGCAAAGCAACAAGGCGCCAAGCGCGTGCGTCGTCGGGAGCGAAGGAACATCGCCCACGGCCAGGCTCATATCAAGGCGAGTTTCAACAACACGATTATCTCGATCACCGATCAGACCGGTGCGACCGTCGCATGGACATCCGGTGGCTCGGTCGGTTTCAAGGGGTCCCGCAAGTCGACTCCGTACGCGGCGCAGGTCGCAGCGGAGGAGGCGGCTCGCCGGGCCGGCGAGCACGGCATCCGCAAGCTCGACGTGATCGTCAGCGGAACCGGCTCGGGTCGGGACACCGCGGTGAGGACCCTGCAGAACATGGGCATGGAAGTCACCTGGATTCGTGACGTGACCCCTATCCCGCACAACGGCTGTCGCCCCAAGAAGCGAAGGCGCGGCTGATGGCTCGTTACACCGGACCCCGTCACAAGCCATGCCGTCGCGCCCGCACCCCCCTCTGCCAGTCGAAGCGGTGCCCGGTCGATCGTCGTCCCTATCCCCCCGGCCAGCACGGCCGCGGCCGCATCCGTGAGAGCGACTATCTGATCCAGCTCCGCGAGAAGCAGAAGCTGCGGACCATGTACGGAGTCCTCGAGCGGCAGTTTCGCCTTTACTACAAGGAGGCCGCACGTCGCCCTGGAATCACCGGCGACAACCTCCTCCAGCTCCTCGAGCAGAGGCTTGACAACGTCGTCTGGCGGGCTGGTCTCGCCGCGACTCGACCCCAGGCCCGGCAGCTCGTCAACCACGGGCACTTCCAGGTGAATGGGAGGAAGGTGGACATACCGTCGTATCAAGTTCGTCCCGGTGACGTGGTCACCCTTAAAGACAAGAGCAAAGACGCAATCGTCATCCAGCATGCCGTGGACACACAGGGACGCGAGGCTCCGGCCTGGCTCCATGTCGACCTCGGTGAGCGGAAGGTGGATGTGACCGATCACCCGCGCAGGGACCA
>JBEVIF010000144.1:0-4048 GCA_040510795.1 Acidimicrobiia bacterium | reverse complement strand
GGGATTCGAACCCACGACCCCTTGGCCCCCAGCCAAGTGCGCTACCAAACTGCGCCACAGCCCGTTTGCTGATTGGGGCCCCAGGATACCGGTTGGCTCACGGTTCGTTGCCCCGTGGTCGGCGACCCGGGTGATCGGTTTCCCAGGCGTGGCGACCAGAGCGGCGAGAGTGTGTTCACGTAGGGTCCCAACACCGACTCGACCCTGGGAAGCCGATGAAGAGAATGTGGCGACGGCGCATCGGACACACCTGGACGGTGATGACCTTATTGCTGTTTCAGCTGGTGTTCGTCTCGAGTGCTGCATGGGCAAATGCCTTCCAGCCCGGCGGCACGTTCACCGACGATGATGGGAGCGTCTTCGAGGGGGCAATCGAAGCCACCGCCGCCGATGGCGTCACCTTCGGTTGCAACCCGCCGGGGAACTATCTCTTCTGCATCGATGATCCGGTTACCCGCGGCCAGATGTCCGGCTTTCTCGTCAGAGCCGTGGACTTGCCGCCGGCCACCACAGACTTCTTCAGCGATGACAGCGGTTCTGTCTTCGAGGGAGCAATCAACAGTCTGGCCGATGCCGGGATCACTCGTGGCTGCAATCCCCCTGAGAACACCATGTTCTGTCCGGACCGGACGTTGAACCGTGGCGAGATGGCCGCGTTCATGGCACGGGCGTTCGATCTGCCAGCGTCCTCGCTCGACCATTTCGACGATGACAACGGCAACGTTTTCGAGGGAGCGATCAACTCGATGGCTGATGCGGGAATCACCCTCGGATGCAATCCGCCCGCCAATACAATGTTCTGCCCGGGGAGTTCGATCACTCGCGGTCAGATGGCGGCGTTCCTGACCAGAGCACCCGAGCTGGGACTAACCCTGATGACACCACCGCCGCCAACTCGGGTCCCGGTTCTGTCGATCGTCAACGGCGACACAATCAACGTTTCGCTCGACGGGGTGAATCAACTGGTGCGTCTGATCGGCATCGAAGCACCGGAGATCGCCGATCCCTGCTTCGAGGAGGCCGCCGAGGCGTTGTCGGCCCTGGTCGCCGGTACGACTGTGCGCATCGACACTGATGTGTCAGACCGGGACTCGCTCGATCAACTCCTTCGCTACGTGTTCCTCACTGACGGCACGTTCGTCAACGCTGGAATGGTCGAAGCAGGAAGGGCAACAGCAGCCAACTTTCCACCGGACTCAGAATTCGCCGGCCTCTTCGCCCTGCTCGAAGACCAGGCCCAAGCAGCCGACCGCGGAATGTGGGACACGGGGGGTTGCGACATCTTGCCTTGATGCGCAACAGGTCAGCCTCGATACCAGCTCGTGAGAATGGCCTTCGAAGGTGGGCGAACGAGGGTCAAGGACCACCTCTGACCTGCCGATTCGATATGTGCGATGCGCAGCAAGACAGCACGGGCGATCGGCGCGACGGCCGTATTGATCGGCATCGTCATCGCCGCCGTCGTCCAACTGCGACCCGAGGAGCAGACTCCGGCCGAGATCGCGGCCCCTGCAGGCACGACCGCCCCTATGGACGTCGAAACGAGCAAGGCCGAAGCCGAGACCTCGTTCGAATACAGGGTCGGGCTGCTCTCAGGGGTGAGCACGGACAACTATTGGGAGTATGTCGGGGAGCAGCCCACGGCATGGAATGCCTATGTCCTCGGCCCGACCAAGCCTGCTCTCTATGCAATCGACCCCGCGTCCAACGCCCTTACCCCCGAGGTTGCCCGGGAGGCACCTGTGCGTCCGACACGGGACGGGGATGGGTGGCGGGTGCGCGTCGACCTCGGTAACTCTCTGTCCTGGTCCGACGGGCAACCCGTGACGGCCGCAGATGTCGTCTACACATTCGAGACCGTGCGAAGGCTGGGGCTCGGGGGCGACTGGGCCGGTTCTTATCCCGAGGAGATCGAGGAGATGGTCGCCGAATCTCCCACCGAGTTGAGGATCGAGTTCTCGAACCGCCCCGGACTCGGGCTCTGGCCGCATGGTGTCGGTCTGGCACCGATCATGCCCGCCCACGTCTGGGCCGGACATACCGACGGCATCGACACTGCCGCCGAGCTCTATGCGCTCGAACCCGATGCCGACGTTTCCGGTGGCCCGCTCCAGATCGTGTCGATCACCGACGGCCGGATCGAGACCGTAGCCAATCCGGGGTACCCCGACAAGGGGATCCCGGATGTCGTCTATTCCGTTTTCGCCGACGAAGCCGACGCGATCGCGGCAATGAAGTCGGGTGCGATCGACACCGTGCTCGACCCGAACGGTCTGTCCGACGAAGGCGTCTCCGCCCTATCAGGGACCCCGGGTGTCGCCATCGAGCGCAGCCCGGCCAATTCGGTGCGCTATCTCGGCTTCAACCTGACGCGGGACCCGATGTCGAAACCACAGTTTCGCCAGGGTCTCGCCCTGCTCCTGGATCGAGGTTGGGCCACCGAGACAGTCGTGCCGGATGCGACGGCGGCTTACACGACGCTGTCGTCCGCCAACGCGTCATGGTTCGACAAGGCCGAGGCGGCGTCGATCGCGGATCCCTACGCGCAGGCCCTCGAAACCCGGGTGAGCGCAGCCGTCTCCGGGCTGGAAGACGTGGGCTACTCATGGGAGACCCCGCCTGCGGTGGTCGACGGCACTTTGACAGCCGGCCTCGGTATGACCATCGACGGCCAGCCCCCTGCTCCCCTCACCATCTTGACCCCGGGAGACGAGTACGACCCGGCGCGTCCTGACTACACAACCCGGATCGAGGCCACTCTCGAGGCGCTCGGGTTCGACGTGAGACCGGTGATCACCGACTTCGACACTGTCGTCGACCTGGCGTTCACGATGGATCAGTCCGGCGCCCGCCAGTACGACATGTATGTCCTCGGGTGGACGCTGGGCAATCCCGCCCTCCCCGAATATCACCGATGGCTCTTCGCCGGCAATGGGGCGGCCAACTCGACCGGGTATGCCAACGCCGACTTCGAAGCCAGTCTCGCCCGCTTCGAGAAGGCGGCAGCGCCCGACGAAGCAAGGGACGCGTTGTGGGGCATGGAGCGGGCTGTCGCGCGAGATCTGCCCTATTTGGTCCTCTATCACCCAAACCTCGTCGAGGGGTACCGGGCCGACCGCGTCCGGTTCGGGGAGCACGAGGTGCTCGGTGGGATACAGGGCCGTCTGGGCGGGCTCAGCGACCTGACCCCGGTCTCGTGACTCACGACAATTAGCCTCCGCGCCGTGACCGATACGGCAGCGAGCAACCGCATCCTGACCATTCCCAATCTGGTCTCTTTCGTCCGCTTGTTGGGAATCCCCGTGTTCTGGTGGGCCCTGCTCGTCGAGGACAACGTGGCATTGGCCGCCTGGCTGATATTCATCATCGGATGGACCGATTGGATCGATGGCTATCTGGCCCGGCGCCTGGGTCAGGTGAGCGAGCTCGGCAAGATCCTCGATCCCGTGGCCGATCGACTGATGATCGCCTCGGCCGTGATAGGCGGTCTCATCGCCGACGTGTTGCCATCGTGGTTCGGCTGGGGTTTGATCGCACGTGAGATCTTGGTAGGCGCCGTCGCCCTCAATCTCGCCGCACGTGGTGGGGGAACGGTCGAGGTGAGATTCGTGGGCAAGGCGGCCACCTTCGCCTTGTATGGGGCGGTACCCGCCTTCTACCTCGCCGCAGCTGGGGCGGCCGAATGGTTGCTGTGGCCGGTGGCTTGGATCCTGGGGATCATCGGGCTGGTGCTCTATTGGTATGTCGCCTTCCTCTATATCGGGGACAGTCGTGCGAAGCTCGCGGCGTTAAAGTCGTCGGCTGACCCCGAGGAGGCTTAATGGAGATTCCCGACGATCTGCTCTACACGGAAGAGCACGAGTGGATCCGCCAGGTGGGAGATTCCCTGGTGCGGATCGGGATCACCGACTACGCCCAGGACCAACTCGGTGACGTGGTCTACGTCGAGCTCCCGCCCGTCGGGAAAGAAGTGGCCAAGGACGACGTCCTGGTCGAGGTGGAGAGCACCAAGTCGGTTGGCGAGGTCTACGCCCCGTTTGCAGGCACG
>JBEVIF010000143.1:0-6955 GCA_040510795.1 Acidimicrobiia bacterium | reverse complement strand
TGAGCTGGGCGGGTGTGCAGCCACATCGCAACGATCATCGGGATGAACACGATCAGGTTGTAGACCAGATGCAGCTCCGGGCGCGGGATGAAGGGCTGCAGGAAGCTAGTGTAGGGACCGACCTCGGCACGTCGCAGCAGTGGTCGGGCATCGTGATCGCCGTGCGCCATCGCCGGCAGGGCCAGAGCCATCGCCGCCAGCAAGGCAATCAATCGAACCAACGACTTCATTGCATGCATTGTGCTCACGTCGCAGCTGATCTCGCCAACGCCAACCCTAAGCCCGCATTAAGCGTCGCAACATAGGGTCGGACATGGGTGATCAATAGGGGGAGGGATCATGCGAACAAGAGTCGCTCTGGCTGTGATTCTCGTACTGGCGATCGTGTCCTGTGGGGGTGCGGCCGAAACCACGACGACCTTGGTGACCGGCGAGGCGACCACGTTGGCGGAGCAACCCGTGACCACCAGTGTGGCCGAACAACCCGCGACTAGCACGTTGGTCGAGGGCACGACCACGAGCGCGGCTGGTGCGGCAGTAGCCGGAGAAGACCCCTGCGTCCTGGTGCCGGCCGAGACGGTTGCCTCGATATTTGTGGCGACGTCGGCGAGCGCGGCCCCGGGCATCGCCCGCCAATGCACCTTCACCCTCGTCGACGGTCTGGTGCCGACCGTCGAGGTCTTCCACTACGGGGCCTCGTCCAACTGGGATCTGGTCAAGGCCGGGTTCGAGGAGAACCGGGGTGGGGTGACCGAGGTGCCGGGAGTCGGCGAAGAGGCTTTCCAACCCAACGACGCCGCGCCCTACGAGATCGTTGTCCGGTCTCCAGACATCATCTACTCGGTGGCGGTGTTCAGCGGTGGCGGGCCCGAGGTCGAGGCGGCGATCCTGGACCTCGCGAGCGCTATCGCCGGCGGCTGATCGAAGCTTGGTTCCTACAATCCCGGCCCCCTGTGTCGGATGTGATCCTGTACGCCGCGCTTGGCGCGGGTTTGGCTGCCCTGTTGTTGGCCGCGCTGTACGCACGGGCCGTATTGGCGGCCCCTCGTGGCAACCAGCGGATGGTCGAATTATCCGATGCCATCCGGTCGGGAGCGATGGCGTTCCTGCGCCGCGAGTCCATATGGGCGGCGGCTTTCGTCGTCGTAATGGCAGCGCTCATCGCCGTCCTACTCGATTGGGGACGCCCCTGGGGAGTCGTGGCGTACGTCTTCGGAGCCGCCCTCTCAGCAGGAGCCGGCTATTTCGGGATGCTTGTGGCCACCCAAGCAAACTCCCGGACCGCGGAGGCGGCCCGCACCGGCGGCGTCGCAGGTGCGCTACCGATCGCATTTCGCGGAGGCGCGGTCATGGGGTTGAGCGTTGCCGGGCTCGGGCTGATCGGGGTAGGTGTCGGCTACCTGATCTTCCGGGTGCTGCTCGGGCTCGATGAGTGGGCGGAGATCATCACGGCCATCGCCCTCGGTGGCTCGTCGATCGCGCTATTCGCCAGGATTGGCGGCGGCATCTTCACCAAGGCTGCTGATGTCGGGGCGGACCTGGTGGGCAAGGTGGAGGCCGGCATCCCCGAGGACGATCCCCGCAACCCGGCGGTGATCGCCGACAACGTGGGGGACAACGTCGGTGACGTCGCCGGAATGGGCGCCGACCTCTTCGAGTCATACGTCGGTGCGCTGGTGGCGCCGGTCGTCTATGCGGCGTTGGTTTTCGGCTCGTCGACATTCGTGGAGGAGACGATTGTCTTCCCTCTCGCCGTCGGTGCCCTCGGCATGCTCGCCGCCATCATCGGCTCATTCCTGGTGCGGGTTCGGGGCGACGATCCCGGTGGCGCCTTGCGTAGTGGCACCAACTTCGCCCTGATCGCGACCGCCGTCGGTGCACTCGGCCTCTCCTACTGGATCTTCGGGGAAGTCGTCGCCAACCCCTTGGGCATCTGGCTCGCAGTTCTCGCCGGGCTCGTCGTCGGTTGGATGGTGGGCAAGATCTCCGAGTGGTTCACCTCCGATGACCACAAGAAGGTCAAGGAGATAGCCCGCCAGTCACAGACCGGCCCGGCCACGATGATCATCTCGGGTATCGCCGAATCGATGAAGTCCGCTGCCTACTCGGTGATGGTGTTGGCCGGCGGCATCGGAGCGGCCTATTACGCCGGGGACTGGGCCTTGGGGGACGGCGGAGGTGTCTATGGAGTGGCCATCGCCGCCATTGGCGCCCTCGCCACCGTCGGCCTCATCATCTCGGTCGACGCCTATGGTCCCGTCGCCGATAACGCCGGGGGGATCGCCCGGATGGCGAACTTGCCTGCCGAGGTGCGGGAGGTGACGGACACCCTCGATTCTTTGGGCAACACCACCACCGCCGTGGCCAAAGGATTCGCCGTTGCCTCGGCGGGCGTCACCGCCCTCGCGCTCTTTGCCACGTTCACCCGAGCAGTCGACCTCGATCAGGTCGACCTGACCCGTGCCCCGACGCTGATCGGGCTACTCGTCGGCGCCATGTTCCCCTTCCTCGTCTCCGCCCTCACGATCAACGCGGTGGGGCGGGCGGCCAACAAGATGATCGACGAGGTTCGCCGTCAGTTCAGGGAGATCCCCGGTCTCAGGGACGGCGCCACAGGCGCGACGGCCGACTACACGGCCTGCGTGGACATCGCCACCGCCGGAGCCTTGAGGGAGATGATCATCCCCGGCTCACTGGCGGTCGCTCTCCCTCTCGTCGTCGGCTTGATCGAAGTAGAGGCTTTGGGAGGGCTGCTTGCCGGGGCCCTGGTCACAGGGTTTCTCCTCGCCATCTTCATGGCCAATGCAGGGGGCGCCTGGGACAACGCCAAGAAGTTCATCGAATCCGGCGCATTCGGCGGCAAGGGTTCGGAGAACCACAGGGCAGCGGTTATCGGCGACACCGTCGGGGACCCGTTCAAGGACACGTCGGGACCGGCGATGAACGTGGTCATCAAAGTGATGACGATCGTGTCCCTGGTCTTCGCCTCGGCATTCATTTGATGAGCGGAGTGCACCCACACGGTTTTGGGTTCTGAGCTGTGAGTACTGAGATGGGTGCCGGCGCCTACCCACGACCCCGCCCCCAAAACCCCCAACGCATGAAAGAAAACACCCACATCCGACACGCCGAGTCGCAGGCCAACCTCGACGGCATCTGGAACGGGCAGGTCGATGGGCCGTTGAGCGCCGCCGGAGAGGCCAGCCTCGACGCAATCGGCAAACGGCTTCACGATCGCAAGTTCGATCTCGTCATCTGCTCTCCGCTGCAGAGAGCCAAGGACACCGCCGCGGCCTTCACGTCGGACTTCGAAGTCTGGGACCGTCTCGCCGAGCTCGACATCGGTCGTTGGGAGGGCAAGGCCCGGGAGGAGATCTTTGGACAGGACGGTGACTATCTACGGGAGGCGATACGGGATCGCAATCTTCCGATGGGGTTTACCGGGGAGAGCCTCGAGGAACTCCACCGTCGGGCCATCGGCGCCATCGACGCGCTGGCGGCAGACCTGGGTGAGGAGGGCCAGGCGGCGGTCGTGACCCACGGCGGGTTCATTCAGGAAGTGCTCCAGCGTTATCTCGCCGGTCGGGGCCAACGGGTCCACGGCTTCGCCGGCAACACCTCGCTCACCAGGCTGATCTGGTCCTTCGACCGCCTTCGTCTCGCAGGCTTCAACGATCTCGCCCATTTCGGTCCCCGCCCAACTGCAGTGAGCGAGCACCTGGAGAAAGGCGATCCCGTACTGGCTTTGGTCCGGCATGGCCAGACCCGGGCCAACACGGAGGGGCGCTGGCAGGGGCAGGGTGATTGGGGTCTGGACGAGCTGGGCCACCGGCAGGCGAAGGCGCTGCGTGACTGGTACGGAACTGCCGCCACCGTCTATGCCTCACCGTTGGGCCGCGCTTTCTCCACCGCCGAGTATCTGGCCTCTGATGGCATTACCACACTCGATGGTCTGAAGGAGCTCGACATGGGGAGATGGGAGGGCCTCACCTCGGACGAGATATATGAGACATGGCCCGACTTGATGGGCACGATCTATCGAGACGGGGTCGACCTCAAGCGGGGCGAGACCGGTGAGAGCTGGGGCGAGCTGACCGGGCGGATCCGAGCCACGGTGCATGGTCTGGACCCCGTGTTCGACGAGCCGACGGTGGTGGTGGCTCATGGAGGCGCCATCCGCGCCTATGTCTCCTCGCTCACAGTGACAACCGACTCACACTCCGAGTCCCTCTACACCCCGGCCAACACCGCGGTCACCCATGTCGCCCTGACCGACGCCGGCCCGCTTCTCCTGGACTACGGGGTTTCCGCTCATCTCGAGAGCCTCTCCTAGCCTCCCGGCGATGTCCGAGTACGACTCACGCCGCTATGCGCTGGTCAATCGATGGGATCCGGCGCACCTGCGCCGCATCGACCGGCTGCTTCCCCTCCAACCGGGGGAGCGGGTCCTGGAGGTGGGATGCGGGCAGGGCCATTTGACCATTCGCCTGGCAGAGCGCGGGATCGACGTGACCGGCATCGACGCCAACCCGAATGCGCCCGAGGTGTCCGGCTCCGACCGGGTGCTGCACATGATGGCTGAGGATCTCGCTTTCGACGATGGCGCGTTCGATGCGGTGGTGTCGATCCACGCCATCGAGCACATCCCGCCCCTCGACGAGGCGGCAGCGGAGATGTCGAGGGTCCTGAAGCCCGGTGGCCGAGCCCTCCACATCTATCCGGCCGAGCCGATCCAGGGCCTCTACGCGATGCCTACGTCGGTGATCCTCTACGGCACCCCGTTCAAGGCGCGGCAGGTCCACTGCCATTGGCTTTCGCCATCCAAGGTGCGTCGTCTCATGGAACCCCACGGGATGACCGAGACCCACCATGAGTTCAACCTCCTCAAGTCGCCCCAGTTCATATCCCGCTTCTCGAAGGACGGGCAGGCTTAAGCGTGTTCACCTGTGAGACGTGCGGCCGGGAGTTCGAGCTCAGTCAGTCGGTTCTAGACCGTTACCCGGGTTGGGTGCCGCGCCAATGCATGGAGTGCCGGGATGGCACCGGCCGATCCGCCGTCTCGTCGTCCCAGCCCGTCGCAAAGAAGACAACAACGGCGAGCCGAACCAAGTCGCGTGATCTGACCGTCGACGAAGTCCTGAGCTCCTTTACCGACGGTCCCGACAACGGGATCTTCACCGACGGTGCCTCGGAGGGAAATCCAGGACCGGGGGGCTGGGGAGCGGTGTATGTGGTGGACGGTGAGGTGGTCGAGGAGGCGAAGGGCGCCGACCCGCACACCACCAACAACAAGATGGAGCTCACCGCTCTGATCGCCGGGCTCGGCATGGCTCCCGCCGACGTCCCTGTCGAGATCTACACCGATTCCCAGCTCATCGTGAACATCGTCAACAAGTGGGCTGACGGATGGGAGGCGAGAGGGTGGACCAAGAAGTCGTCCGGGCCTATCGCAAATCTCGAGTTGGTCAAGGAGGCTCACGCTCTCCATAAGCAAAAGCCCCTGGCCCGGATTCAGTGGATCAAGGCCCACAGTGGCTATCGCTGGAACGAGTACGCCGACGCCCTGGCCACGTCGTATCGGCGCCACGTGCACTGATGCCCCTGGTCACCGCGGAGTTCATGCGGGACTGGGGCAAGTACACGCACGGATCTCCGCTCTATGCCGAGCTCGCCGAGGTCGTGGCCGAAGACCCCGAGTTGTTGCGGGTGATGAACCGCATCGGGCACCTGCCACCGCCCAATCTGATGTTCGGCGCTGTCCAGTCCGTGCTCATGGATGGGGAGGACCGTGACCTCGCCACGCACTATCGCTCGATCGTGGACGATCCGGCGCCACCTCATGGAGTAGGCCCGAAATTCCGGAGCTTCGTCCTCGCTCACGAGGAGGAGATCGTGGAGATGGGCAACACCCGGTACACACAGACCAACGAGTGCCGTCGCTGTGTCGCCCTGCTCCCGATGGTGAGCATGGCCGAGTTCCGTGCCTTCCATCTCATCGACGTGGGCACGAGCGCCGGTCTCAACCTCGGCCTCGATCGCTACGGGTATCGATACGGCGACCAGGAATGGAATCCCGGCGGCGAGCCCCTGCTCCAGGCCGAATCGAGAGGCGTCGCCCCAGAGCTAGTCGAGGTGCAAGTGCTGAGCCGCACCGGTCTCGATCTCCACCCGATCAACCCGGCCGATGAGAGTGACCGACGATGGCTCGACGCCCTGATCTGGCCCGAGCACGTCGAGAGAAGGGCGCGTCTTCGCACCGCCCTCGACATGGTGGCAAGTCTCGACATCGACCTTGTTGCCGGGGACGCCCTCGAGACCCTGCCCGATGCCCTGGCCGGACTCCCTGTCGGAGAGCCGGCGGTGGTCATGAGCTCTTTCACCCTCAACCAGTTCGACGCAGCGCAGCGCGGCCGTCTCGATTCGATTGTGTCCGGCGCCCGTTCGGCGCGTCGGATACATCGGGTGTCGATGGGCGAGTTATTGGACGAGTCCGACGGCTGGGCTGATCTGGTCGTCGACGACGGGAATGGTGCGCTGACTGTCGGCCGGGCCCACCCCCACGGGGAGTGGATCGAGCTCTACCGCTAGACCCGGCCGTAGACCGGGATCTCGGCGCCGTTGATGACGCCTGACTCTTCGGTGAGCAGGAAGTGTGCAACCGCGGCAATCTCGTCCGGTGTGGGCCAGTTCACATAATCGGCGTATGGAAGCGATCGGCGCGTCGCCGGTGTGTCGATGACCGAAGGGAGGAGCACATTGGCCGTCACCCCGGTTCCCTCCAACTCCTGGGCTACCGACCTGGTGAGCGCCACTACCCCCGACTTGGCCACGTTGAAGGCAGCCTGGCCGGTGGGATAGTCGACAGTGGCCCGACTTCCCACGGTCACGATTCTTCCCCAGCCCGTCTCCACCAGGTGGGGGACCACGGCCCGGACCGAGTAGAACGTAGAGCGAA
>JBEVIF010000142.1:0-4667 GCA_040510795.1 Acidimicrobiia bacterium | reverse complement strand
TACGCCCACCTCTCCGGATTCAACGTTGCCTCTGGGTCGTCGGTCAGCCAGGGCCAGACGATTGGCTTCAACGGCGACAGTGGGAACGCCAGGGGAGGTTCACCGCACCTCCACTTCGAGATCCACCCCGGTGGCCGGGGCTCCTCGGCCGTCAACCCCTATGCAACGCTGGCGGGGGCATGCAGGTAGCCTGCCTCCCGTGAGCGAGCACCGTCGCAGAATCGACACCGTTCTCGAGCCGGATTATCTGGCCGACATCTCTGAAGCCGACCTCGACGAGCTGCGGGCACGTCGGGAGTCTGCGGAGGACGTCGAGGCCCAGATCTCGTATTACCGCCGTCTGCTCCATGGAAGAGTGGATCTGCTCAATTTCGAACTGCGCCGGCGCAGCGGGCAGGAGGAGCGGAGTCTGATCGAGGCATTGCCCGAGATCCTGGCCTCAGGGATGACCTTTGGCAGCGAGCCCAACCTGCGACATCTCGACCCGATGCCTCCGATCCCGGCCACCACAGGCCGGCGTCTCATCGACAGGATCATGGATGACGGCATCCTCACGCAGCTTCCGGAGCTGAAAGACGATGAGCTCACCGAGGCGATCGACCGCGTCCAGGAGGTGGAGGCCGAGCTCTCGGCACAGCGGCGCCAGCTGCATGTGGTGATCGACGCCCTCCAGGACGAGATCATCGCCCGCTACCGGAGCCAGCAGGGCGAAGCACAGCCAGCGGGCTGAAGGTTGCTCGCGGCCAGAACACGTTCGGGTCTGGTCGAGACGATGCACGATGGCGCGGTCGCCGTTATCTCCGCCGACGGCGCCCTGGTGGCTCATTCGGGCGACATCGACCAACCCTTCTTCCTCCGATCCGCCGCCAAGCCGTTTCAGGCGCTCGCTTCGCAAGAGCACGGGGCGGCACTGGGGCCTCTCGAACTCGCCCTCGCCTGTGCGTCCCACGACGGTCATCCGGTGCACATCGCCCTGGTCGGGTCGATGCTCGCCCGGGTCGGACTCGGGGAGACCGATCTCCAATGCCCGCCGAGCTGGCCGCTGTCGGCAGAAGCCGAGACCCGACTCCGGATGGAGTTGGGAAGCAGTGGCGAGCCACGCCGGATCTGGCACGACTGTTCCGGCAAACATGCGGGATGGCTTCGGGCCTGCCGGGCACAGGGCTGGCCAATCGACAGCTATCTGGCCCCGGATCACCCCCTCCAGGTGGCGATCACCGATCTGATTGCCGACCTGAGCGGTTTCCCGGGTTCGCCGGTGGGGGTGGACGGGTGCGGGGCGCCTGTGCACCGCACGACAACGCGGGCCATGGCGACTCTCTACGCCCGACTCGCATCGCTCCCACGCCACAGGGAGGTCTTCGAGACGATGCATCGCTATCCGGCGCTGGTCTCGGGCACCGGCAATGGTGATGCCTCGATCGGGAGTGCTCTCAACGCAGCTGCCAAACGTGGGGCGGCTGGCTGCATCGGTGTGGCGCTCGATGGAAGGTTGGGTGTTGCGGTCAAGTCCTGGGACGGTATCCAGGAGGTCGCCGATTCCGCGGCCATCGCCACGCTGGCCGGGTTGGGAGAGCTGCCCCCAACCGCAAGCGATCGTCTCGCAACGCTTGCCCGGCCCACGGTCCTCGGCGGTGGACGTCCCGTAGGCGAGCTCGAGCCCACTGTGGATTTGCAATGGGCATGAGAGAGGTGCTCGAGCGCCGAATCGAGCGATGGCTCGCCGACCCCGATTCGAGCGTGGAGTACGCCGAAGAGGTCGAGGGCCGCTGGGCGGTGCGGATGCGGCAGGAGGCGCGCGATGCCACCACGACCTGGTTCACGATCGGGCAGCGCAGTCTCGAGTACGAGGCGTACGTCCTGCCGGCGACCGAGGCCGGCAGTGAGTTGTTGAGGCAGGCCCTGCAGAGGAACATGAAGGGGTGGCGGTCGTACTTCGCCCTCGATCAAGAGGGCGGGCTGGTGCTGCGCGGGCGGCTCTCCGAGCATCTTGTGACCGACCTCGAGCTCGACCTCGTCCTGGGCGAGATCTATGACGCCATCGAGGTCGGTTTCCGACCATTGCTCCGCTCGCTCATCGAGGGTCGCGAAAATTCCGGTTAAAAACTTGTGAACAAACCCATGTGGACAAAGCCTGTGGAAAGTGGCGATTCCTGTTGGTAACGCCGACCGAAGCCGAATCCGCGCCCTATTTGGTGATGCTGAGCGTTACTCGGCGTTAGACGGCGCCCAGGCCGGGGTCGTTGCTTCCCGGCCGCAGAACCCGTAACTTTGGCGATGCGAACGCCCGAGAGGCAAACCCGAGAACCGTCCGTTCGGGGAAGTGCGGAGGAGGCTCAGGTAGGTCACTCGGGCGTTTTGCTTTGGGGGTGTCCCCCTCGCCACTCAATCGTGACAGAGCTGGGCGAATCGGCTCGCCTCGATGCACGACTGTCCGGGGATCACGGCCTTGTCCGGCGGCACGACCATCGTTGTGGTGGTAGTCGGCGGCGCCGTCGTTGTGGTGGTCGAAGGTGTGGTCGTGGTCGAAGCCGGGACAGCCGCCTCGCCCCCATCGTCTGAAGGCGGTGCCGTGGTCGCCGGTGAGTCGGAAGGCGGCGGTGGGGGAGCCGGGGCTTCTGTGGTCGGAGGTGCCTCGGTCGTCGGGGGGGCGGTTTCGCCCTTCTTCATGAATACGACGGTGACATACAAGGATCCGTCGTCGCTGGTGTCGGTCCCGACACCGACGTAGTTGTAATCGCCGAGGATGTTGGCGGCATGCCCAGAGGAGTTCATGAACGCCGTGTGCAGGGAGGAGGGTGACTGCCCTCTTCCGACATTCTCGCCGACCTGTGACCAGCCACTGCCGGCGGCGGCCGAGAGCTCGCCTGAACTGGAGTGAAAGATGTCGCCCTTGTCGATCATTGCCTGGGTGTGATTCCGGGCATGTGAGCGGAGACCGCCGTCTACCTCGAGGGGCCCCAGGCCGTTGTTGGCGCGGGTCGAGTTGATCAAGGAGACGAACTCGCTCTCCGTTCCCGAATCAGCGGTTGCGGCGACGCCGAGCGCGGTCGAGATGAGTGCGACCAGCAGGAGCGAGAGCCAATGCTTTTTCCCGGGCATCCTTGGAGTTATCGGCCCCTGCTGGAAATGTCTTGAGTCAGGCGGCCGGTCGTACGAACTACGAACGCCTCATATTCCGAACATGACCTCGCGCAGACTGATCACACTGGCCTCGAGTGTCACCGGGTCGAGACGCATCGATCCAAGACGGAGACCCTTCATCCCTTCACCGGTGTTGGTCATGACTCTGAGCCCATCGTCCTCGTTGCTGAGGATCCCAAGCCCCAGACAACCACCGTCCTCGTCCTGGACGCCGACCAACACGTCGTCGAGACGTCCCAGATTGAGACCCATGGGAAGGGTTGGTGCGAAGACGGTGGGGCGCACCTTCCATCGGTCGAGTGGCGGGGCCAGCGCCCGGGCAAACGCCTCGGTTCTCCGCTGGGCCCTTTCGTCCGGTGAGATAGGCATCACATTGGGGTCGGCGGGGGTAACGGTCACCTCCATGCCGAGGAACCGGCGCAGCATTCCCACCACCGGCTCCATCTCACCGCCGCGTTGCAGGGCAACGACCTTGTCCGGCCGACACAGTTCGGCCTTGTGGTACTTGAGGGTCTCGCCGGCCACCCCGGAAACGACGGCTGTGGTGTCGAGGATCACGAGGTCGGCCATCCCCCGGGCCAGGTCGACCATCGCCGCTGTCGCCACCACCTGTTGCAGGACGAGTCGCGCCGGGGAGATGGTGCCCACGAAGTGGAGCCGGTCCGGCGTCTCGACGTCATCGAGGTCCTCGGCCGAGCGGAGCACCTTCAATCCGACGCACGCCGGGGGCCCGACGGTCGAGTTGCCCACGTCGGCATCGACGATCGCCACTGTTCGACCGGCGCCGAGGGCGAGACGAGCCGCCTGGAGGGCCAGGGTTGTCTTCCCCGTGTCGACGCTGCCCATGAGCATCGCCACGTTCGCCCGGGACACCTCGCGCGCTACTCCGTCATGGCTGGTCTCGGACATCGCGGCAATATAGGACCACGCATGGCTCACAACACTCTCCCCATCAGCTTCCTGTCCGACTTCGGTCATGCCGACGAGTTCGTCGGCGTGGTGCACGGAGTGCTTGCCAAGCTCGCGCCGGAATCGCGGGTCATCGATGTCGGCCACGGCACTCCGAGGGGTGATGTGAAGGCTGCCGCCCTCAGTCTGACCCGGGCCATTCAGTATCTGCCGGAAGGCGTGGCCCTGGTGGTAGTCGATCCCGGTGTTGGCTCCGACCGCAAGGCGCTGGCCCTGGAAACGGACTGGGGTTTCTTCGTCGGTCCGGACAACGGGGTGCTGTCACCAGCGGCGGCGATGGTGGGCGGGGCCCGGGTAATGGTCTCGATCGACAATCCCGAGGCGAGGATCCCTTCGCCGGGCGAGACCTTTCACGGTCGAGATGTCTTTGCCCCGGCGGCTGCCCTTCTTGCCTCGGGGGAGGCGGCGATCCAGGATCTCGGTCCCGAGGTAGGCCCGGATGCGGTGCAGCCAATGCTGCTCCCCCTACCCGAGACCCAGGGAAGCCTGGTCACCGGCGAGGCGTGGTGGGTGGATCGGTTCGGGAACGTTCAGACCAACATCGGCCCCGACGA
>JBEVIF010000141.1:0-8127 GCA_040510795.1 Acidimicrobiia bacterium | reverse complement strand
GTCGCCCACCCTGCTCCAAGTTCTCCCCCCAAAGACACTGATCCAATCGGTCGGTGGCTCAGCACCGTCCGCGCCGCGGCCGGGTCGAAAGTGATAGCGGGTACGAGCCTTGCCTCCAGGTGCGGAGGTCAAGGCCTCCTGGAACCAGACGTGATCAGTCGACGTGTGGTTGGGCACTAGGTCCAGCAGAACCCTCAGCCCGAGACCGTTCGCTTCCTCGATGAGCCCGATCGCGTCCTCCAGCGTGCCGAATCGGGGGTCGATCCTGCGATAGTCGGCGACGTCATATCCACCGTCGTTCAACGGCGACACGTACCAGGGGTTTATCCAAATGGCGTCGACACCCAGTGACCGGATGTAAGAAAGGCGCGACCTGAGGCCGGCAACGTCGCCGGTCCCGTCGCCATCCCCATCGGCGAAGGAGCGCAAGTACACCTGGTAGACAACGGCATGGCGCCACCACGGATGCGACGATGACACGGCCCGATTATCGCTATGCCGTCCAGCCGAAGACGGACTCACCCATCGTCACGACGACCCACCAGAAGGCGACCGCGGCCACCGGCATTGCCAGGGCCCACGCAGAACCGCGTCGGAAGAGGCGGATGGTCAGCCACAGGCCCACCAGCCAGCCTGCGTAGAGGACGGCGATCCCCCACGGCGGCGCGACCAAACCGGACGCCAGGTACGGGAACACCCCGGTTCCGACGTAGAGGATGAGCCCGATCACGCCCAGCACGCGACTCGCCGGCCATGATGTGCTCGTGGTGGGGTTAGTCATCCTTCTCCACGCTAATTGGGATCCGCCTCGCGCCGATGGCGGAGGATCTGCTCAACAGGCGGGTTGGAACACCAAAGCGGTCAAGAATCCGGCCCATTCATGTGGAATCTTGTCGACCAAGTCCCCCACGCCGATATCTCGTGACGGTGTGACCACATCGACTGGGCCGTCATAACACCGTCCCAACAGGAACGTGGCCCGATGGACGTGGTAAACCGATGTGACCGCGATCAGGCTCGACCAACCCCTCTCGCCGGCGATCCGGCCTATTGCCCGAGCCTCGCCTGCGGTTGTCACTTCGTCGGTTATGGGGCAGACCACCTCGAATGAGGCGTCTCCCTCGCAGAGATCCTCGGCGTCCTCGATGTCGGTCCCGTTGGGGATGACCAGGCTCGGAGCTGCTCCGTTCTCCATCAGCTGCACGGCTGTGTCGAGGCGCTCGGTAGCCCCGGCGAACAGCACCACCGCATCAGCGGGCGGCACGGTTTCTACCGCATGGGTCGATGGGCCGATGAACCAGACGAGTGTCAACAAGACGCCGGCCACCCCCACGACGGCGAGCGCAAGCAGCCACAACAGAAATCGCGGAGCCCGGGATCGCTCCGTCGGCGTGCTCTTCGTGTCGATGGCCAATCTGATGTGCTCCCTTTTGGTCGGCGTGAAGGGGTTGCCCTCTACTTTCCCTCACCTGTTGAAGACATGATTGTCGGATCCTGGCTCAATGTGCAGTCACAAACCGGCGTTTGCTGCCGGCCGATGGCTATCCGTATTGACCAGGTTCCCGGACGAGCCCTTCCGGGCCCCAGAGGTCGATCTGAGGCAGGCCGGCCACTCCAAGCGTCTGTGACAATTCGCCGCAGTGATACGAATCGTGACTGAAAAGTCGCTGAAGGACGGAAGTTCTCGAGTGCGTCTGCGGCGCACCGAGCCTCATCCGTTCGAACGTCTCACTCAACATTTCTGGGGTCCATCGTTGGAGACAATCGTCCACGATTCGCCAGGTCGTCTCGAGCGCCGTGACCAGTTCGGAGGCATCTCGCGGTTGGTCCTCGTCATCCTCCCAGCCATCGCCGTGTGGATCGGGAAATGGCGTCGTTTCCGCTCCTGGCTCGCCAAGGACACCGCACAACCAGTAGACCCGTGCTCCCGCAATGTGAGCAACGATGGCCCACACAGGGGCACGCGTTGGGTCGGGACGCATAGCAAGCGGCTCGGGAGACATTTCGACCACGACGTCGACGAGTCGTCGGTTGTACTGCGGCCATTGGTCGTAGAAGAGCCGTATCGACATCTTTGTCTCCCGGGGTCAGTCCTGAAGCGCGACCACTGCCCCAACCGCAGAGGGAGGATAGAGGTGGCGAAAGGGTCCGGGGGCCATCACGCCCTCTTCTCATTCGGTGATGGTCGCGCAGGATATGTCATCACCGAAAGGCTGTGTTCTGCCCAGGTTTCCGGTCAACGACGCAGAAGCGGAACGAAAGCTGATTCTGCTACTCGTCCTCCGACAGATTCCAGACCCATCGGGCAATCAGTGGGACGACGAAGAACAACGCCGCCACGCCAGCCGAAAGTACTGCAGCCAGGCCCCATAAGGGCAGATTTGCCAGGGCGGAAATCGGCCGTAGCCAAGAGGGAATGTCAGCTGACTCGACGGAATTTGGCGAAAGGTTCGGTGGGATGCCACGAGGACTTTCGTTTTCGATGCCGCTGGGCCGCGACGAGAGCCAAGGGAAGCTCTCATCCCCGGCCTGGGACGATGCTGCGAGAACCAGGTCGCCTCCGCCCTGACCGGCCGTTGACCCTGGGCCCACATTCCCCCCACTGGAGGAAGTGGCCTTTGGTGGCGGGGCATCGACGGGGACACTGGCCGACGGAGCGGTGGTCGTGGTCTCTCCGATGGGTCCGAACGCCGGGATCGTCGTAGTTGTGGTGGTGGTTACGGAAGCATCTGTGGTCGCCGGCGTCGTCGAGGTCGGGAATCCCGATGCTGTCGAGGTGGTAATCGTGAACACGGTGGTGCTGGTGACAACCGTGGAACCGGTGCCAGGCACGGTTGTTGGTGTCGTGGTGACAGTCGTAGTGGAGGTTGTCGTGGCGCTGGGAAGGACGCTGAACAAGGCCGTCGCACAGGTCTGCGATCCCTGTCGACACGCCAATATCTGGTGACTCCCCGCCAATGCATCACGAGGGATGGTCACGCTCGCCGAGAAAGTGCTTCCAGACCCTGACTGAACCGTGCCGAGATCCGAGCAACCCGAGCCATCCCAACAGAGTGCCACTGGAAAGGAGGCGGGAAAACCTGTGCCGACAACTTGAACACTGGTGCCTGCGACCCCCGACGACGGGCTTAGGGTGAGCGAAGCGGCGGCTGCTGGGGCAGCTGTGATCAGTTGAAGGCCAAGCGAGAGGACGAAGAGCAACAAAGCTCCAGCAAGCCGACTCACGATCGACCGTCCCTGCATCGCCACCCCAAACCCCGAAGAACGAACACGATCGATCCTACAGGTGCGACAACCTCTGGCGTGGCTACCAATCCGGCAGTGCTGGAGAAGATTCGATGTCACGGATCGACATCGATCGTCTAGATCAATGTCGCCACTGGGTCGGTCGGCTTCGCTCCGGTGACACCCACATCCCGACGCGAGCATGTTGTCCCGGCATCCACGCAGGAGAGGGTGGACGCGGTGGGCCCGGCAGGACTTGAACCTGCAACCAACGGATTATGAGTCCGCTGCTCTGACCGGATTGAGCTACGGGCCCGGTTATTCGGAGGGTACCGACCGTGGCCGTCTGTACGGTCCATCAGATGGAGTTCAGGATTTTGCCCCGCAGCCACCGACCCCGGACCTGGTCAGAGCGAGGACCTGGTACTCGGAGAAGCTTGGGGTAGAGCCGGTAGAAGACGGCGCCGAGCTCCTCTATGACCCTGGCACTCCGTTTGGTGTCTATCCATCTCTTCGATCTGACCTCCTGGCCATTCCAGGCCTCACGGGCCCGAGCCGTTTGATATGTTTCGCCGCGTTCCGGCGTCGGCGACCGAAAGGGGCCTCCATGAATGTGTCCATGACCGTCAACGGACGATCGGTGTCAGGGGAGGTCGAGCCGAGAACGCTTCTGGTTCATTTCATCCGTGAGGACCTCAACCTGACGGGGACGCACGTCGGTTGCGAGACTGGCTATTGCGGCGCCTGTACGGTCCATCTCGACGGCAAAGCGGTGAAGTCATGCACCATGTTTGCCGTTCAGGCCGATGGGGCCGAAGTCATGACTATCGAGGGGCTCGCCAACAACGGCGAGCTTCATCCGGTTCAGGAGGGTTTCTGGGAGCGCCACGGCCTCCAGTGCGGGTACTGCACCCCTGGGATGATCATGTCAGCGGCCGCGCTTCTCGCCGAGAACTCAAACCCGTCGGAGGACGAGATCCGGCACGGGATCGAGGGGAACCTGTGTCGCTGCACCGGTTATCACAACATCGTCCGCGCCGTTGAATACGCCGGGGCCAAGATGCGGGGTGAGGAGCCGGCGGCTCCGGATTGGGAGGAGGCCTACTGATGGCTACCACGAGTGTGATGGGCGGGGCCGTGCGTCGGCGCGAGGACCCGGCACTCATCCAGGGCTACGGGGAGTACGTGGACGATCTGACTCGCACGGGCATGCTCCAGGTCGCCTTCGTCAGATCTCCAGTGGCCCGAGCGAAGATCATTTCGCTCGACACCTCGGCAGCGAAAGCCATGCCAGGGGTCGTCGCTATCTACACCCACGACGACGTGGCCCATCTCGGCCCGCTGGTAGCACAGGTGCCGATCGGGAAGCTCCGCCCGCTTCTGGCCGCAGGTGAGGTCAACCACGTGGGTGAGGCAGTGGCGATGGTGGTCGCCGAAGATCGCTATTCGGCGCAGGACGCTGCTGACGCGATCGAGGTCGACTATGACGTCCTCCCCCCTGTCATCGACCTGAAGAAGGCTGCATCGGACGAGGTGAAGGTCCACGACGAACTGGACTCGAACGTCATCCATACCTGGACCTATCACGGCTATTGGGAGGCGCTCGGTCTCGAGGACCAGACGCCACAGGTCGATGCCGCGATGGACCGAGAGGACGCCGTGGTGGTCAGCCTGGAGATGGTCAACCAACGTCTCATCCCCGTCGCCATCGAGCCTCGTTCCGTCATGGCGGAGTACAACAAGGGTTACGGGCAGTTCACCGTCTTCAGCTCGACTCAGGTTCCTCACGCCCTCGGAGGAGCGATCGCCACGACCTTCGGAATGAAGACCACTGCGGTGCGGGTGATAGCCCCCGAGGTCGGAGGCGGGTTCGGCTCCAAGCTGAACGTCTACAACGACGAGATCCTGGCCGCGTTCGCAGCCAAAGAGCTGGGACGCCCCGTGAAGTGGACCGAGACCCGCCGCGAGGCATCCGGGTCGACCATCCACGGTCGGGGCTGGGTCGGCACCGCCACTTTGGTTGGAACCAAGGATGGTGAGTTCCTCGGTTACAAACTCGACGCCCTAGCCGACATGGGTGCCTACACCCAGAACTTCACGGTGGCCATCCCACTGCTGGGACTATGGATCGGGTCGGGTCAGTACAAAATGCCCGTCTCGTGGACGGTGGCTTGCGTCGTAACCAACACGATGACCACCGACGCATATCGCGGTGCCGGCCGGCCGGAAGCGATCTACTACCTGGAACGGATAATCGACGCCTTTGCCCACGAGATCGGCATGGACCCGCTCGAGGTCAGGAAGAAGAACTTCTGGCAGCCCGACGAGTTTCCCGCCGTTATGGGTTGCGGCTTCGCCCTCGACTCCGGCAACTACGAGGCCGCCGTCGACAAGTTGATCGCCCAGTCCGACTACGCAGGCATGAGGAAGAGGCAGGAGGAAGCCCGAGCCGAGGGCCGACTCGTCGGGGTCGGAGTGGGCTCCTACGTCGAGGTCTGCGGGTTCGGCCCTGCCGTGCTGGCCGACATCGGGTTCTCCTGGAGCAATTACGGGCTCCCGGCCTCGTTCAACGGCTCCGGGCTGGTCCGGGTCAATCCGGATGCGACAGTCACCGTGGTCATCGGCACCGGGCCCACCGGGCAAGGCCATGAGACGACCTGGGCTCAGATCGTCGGCGATGGCCTCGGGATCCCGGTGGAGGACATCAGGGTTCTGCATGGCGACACCCGGGAGCATCCGATGGGCATCGGCACTTTCGGAAGCCGCTCGATCGCAGTCGATGGGGCCGCCACCTTCGAGGCGACCAAGGTGGTCAAGGCGAAGGCAGCCAAGATCGCGGCCCATCTCCTCGAGGCTTCGGACGAGGACATGGTGTTCGTCGACGGCGGCGCCCATGTAGCCGGGTCCCCGGACAAGAGCGTCGATTGGGCTGCGATAGCCAAGGCGGCGTACCAGTCTCACACCAGCCCGGATGACGTCGATGGCGGGCTCGAGGCGCACACCTCCTTCAGTCCCGGCAACGCCACTTGGCCCTTCGGGACACACATTGCCCTGGTCGAGGTGGACCCGGACACCGGCAACGTCGAACTCCTGGAGTACCACGGCGTCGATGACTGCGGCGAGGTGATCAACCCGATGATCGTCAACGGGCAGATCCACGGCGGTATCGCCCAGGGGATAGGGCAGGCAATGTTCGAGGAAGCGATCTATGACGCGGATGGCAACATGCTGACCGGTTCACTGCTCGACTACCCGTTGCCGACAGCGGCCGATCTCCCCTCCTTCGACCTCAGCCGCACGGTCACCCCGACACCGATCAACCCGATGGGTGTGAAGGGGATCGGTGAGGCGGGCACCATCGGCTCAGCCCACACCATCGTCAACGCGGTCGTGGACGCCCTCACTCCGATGGGCGTGAAACACGTCGACATGCCGGTCAGACCGAAAAAGGTCTGGCAGGCGATGCAGGAAGCGAGGGCCTGACATGTACCCGAGACAATTCGATTACGTGGCCCCGTCCTCGCTCGACGAGGCGTTGGAAGCCCTGGGTGACGGCGCGAAGGTGATGGCGGGCGGGATGAGCCTCATCCCCCTTATGAAGACCAGGCTCTTCTCCCCGGCTGTTGTCGTCGACATCGGGCGCATCCCTGGACTCGACTCAGTGAGCGACCAGGGCGACTACATATCGGTCCCCGCCTTGGTCCGTCATGGCACCACGGCCTCGGACCCGCTCATCGCTACCCACGCCGCGGCGCTGGCCACCGCGGCGTCCCTCACCGGTGACGTCCAGGTGCGAAATCGCGGCACGACGTGCGGTTCACTGGCTCACTCGGACGTGGCGGCCGACCAGCCGGCGGCAGTGATCGCCCTCGGTGGGACGATGGTCGCCCGTTCTTCCTCAGGCACGAGAGAGATACAGGCATCAGAGTTCTGCGTCGACGCACTGACGTCCGCGCTCGAGTCGGACGAGATCCTCGTGGAGATCCAACTACCCAAGCTGGGCCCCGGCGAGGCATCCGCCTATGACAAGCTGGGCAGACGAGGCGGTCACAGCGACTACGCCGTCGCCGGCGCTGCCGCTTGGGTCAAGAAGAGCAACGGCACGGTGGAGGACGCCCGTGTCGGTCTCACCGGCGTGGGCACCAAGCCCACGCTCGCCCTGGGAGTAGTCAATGCCATAGTCGGGACCGATGGATCCGACGAGGCGGTCAAGGCAGCCGCCGAACATGCCCTCGAAGGCGTCACAGTTCTCGAGGACCTCTACGGCTCGGAGGAGTACAAGACGCATCTGGCCAAGGTGTTCGTGGCCCGCGCCCTCAAACAAGCCATCGCCGCCACCTGACCGACTGATCGAGAGTGGGTTCGGAGAGCCGACGCTATAGGGTCGGCTCTCCGCGCCAGAATGGGTAGGGCGCCTCTTCGCGCTAGTTTCGGGCTTGGGAGGTGATCAACGGAAATGAATGCCCCTTGCGAGCACTTCGTCGACCTGGTGCCGGTCGAGCCGATAGGCGACGTGTGCGAATCCTGTGTCGAGATGGGCGATACGTGGGTCCATCTCCGGGCTTGCCTCACGTGCGGCAGGGTTGGATGCTGTGATGCCTCCAGGAACCGACATGCCCGAAAACACTGGGAGCGTGAGGACCACCCCGTGATTCGCTCGGCGGAGCCAGGCGAAACCTGGAAATATTGCTTCCCCGACGCTGTGGTTGCTCGATGACAGAGGCCAAGCCCGTCATCATCGCGGTCGACGACGAACCCGAAGTCGTCCAGGCGGTGCAACGCGATCTGCGATCCCGATATGCATCGGACTACCGGATCGTATGGGCCAGTGGTGGGCAGGAGGCGGTCGACACCCTCCGCTCCCTCGCGTTACAGGACACCCCGGTCGCCCTGATGCTCGTC
>JBEVIF010000140.1:0-6506 GCA_040510795.1 Acidimicrobiia bacterium | reverse complement strand
GCGTCGCTGTTGATCTGCCTGGTTACGGACGCTCGCCCCGGGTGCGGCCGGGCGTCTCCCTGTTCGATCTGGCCGAGGCGTGCTGGGATGCGGCCGAGGCGGAAGGAAAGGACCCGGCGGTATTGGTGGGTTGCTCGGTTGGCGCCAACGTCGTCCTGCATATGCAGCACCTCTCTCCCGAGCGCACCGCCGCCGTCGTCGTGTCCGGAGCCGGCTACGCCACCGAGAAGCCCCACCTCCAGCGTCATGTCGATGCCTACCGTCGCGACGGAGTCGAATACCGGAACGCCTATGCCCTCCAAGACTTCTCACCTGCATTTCGCGCCACTCCCCTCGCGGAGTGGATGGCCGGGTTGTGGACCGAGCGCAACGATGCGGCCGACGTCCCCTCGATCCTTGCGATGTTCGATGCCCTCATCCAGGGAGATCCCCCCTGGTTCGCAGACGTACAGGCGCCGGTGCTGATCCTGACAGGCACCGAGGACGCCGCTCATCAGCGGGCGTTCACCCTTCGTGACGTGCTACCGGACGCCGAACTGGTCACACTGGCCGGCGCCGGTCACGCCTGCCAACTCGAGCAACCCTGGGAGTTCGACCGGCACCTTCTCGACTTCCTCGATCGCCGACTGGGCTTACCCAGCATCGCGTTGACATAAGAAGTTGGAGCTGGGGGATTTGAACCCCCGAGTTCCTCGTTGCGAAAAGATGCGCACAACACGCCCTGACCAGGGGTTTTAGGCTCATCTGCGAGTCTTGTGGCGCGGCTGTGGGACGAGCGACGCGAGACAGCGTGAGACCTGACATTGGAGTCTCGTCGACTCGGGGCTTCAATCTTGGAGTCATGGCTCATCCGTCACCGGATCGATTTGGCGTCTAGCGGATCCGGGCGTCGTCCCGGCTGAGTCGGCCAACTCCTTCAGGGTGGGGATGCTTCGAACGGCAACGCTGACGGCAAGCACGAGGACGATGGCGCCGACCCACTGGCGGGCGCCGAGCTGCTCGCCGAGAAGGACGCTGCCGGCTGCGATTCCGAATAGGGGGATCAGGTTGAGGTACTGGCCTGCGACTGATGCCGGTGTCTCCTTGAGCCCCGTCAGGTAGAGCCAGAAGGCGATGCCGTAGTAGAGGCACCCGGAGATGACGGCGCTTCCCCAGGAGCGAGTAGAGATGTTCGCCGGCATCAGAGTGCCGGTTGAGACGATCACCGCTCCGAGGATGGTGACGGCGAATCCGAGTGCGGCGATCTGTTGGATGGCAACGACTCGGAGTGAGGATTCTTCCACCATCCACTTTCTCGAGAGGATGGTGTAGACCGCGCACGCCGAAACGGCAACGAGCGTCAGCCCGATGCCGATCAAGTGGCTGGTGCCGTCGGGAGCGCTGACTATCAGGGCGACGCCGATAGCTGCCGCCCCGGCCGCGACCACCTGAGTCTTGGTGACCTTTTCTCGGAGCGTGACCGCGGCGAGAATCATGATCATGATCGGCTCGGTGGCCCACAAGAGGACCGCCTCGCTGGCGGTTATGTAGACGAGACCGACCAGGCCGAGGGCGTAGGAGATTGCGGGGTTGAGAATCCCCAGGCCGATGACCCTTCCGAGCCTCCTCGTCCGCGGTTCCTGCCGCTGCCGGGCCAGAAGCACCGGCGTGATCAGCAAGACGCTCGCCCCGAGCTGGATTGCGAGCAGGGCGACGGGTGGGATCTCGGTGAGTGCGCTCTTGGCGATCACGGTGGCGAGCCCCCATGAGGCGGCCGCCCCGGTGAGGACGTACGCGGATCGATGACGACGGAGGTTGGTGAGCACTGGTACTCCCTGGTATGTGTGAGGCGAGCGGGTCAGCGGTCGGTCTGGCCCGCTGGATCCTCGGAGTCGCACACGGAGTAACCGGGCAGGCGCCTCGATCGGTGGCGTCGGATGCCCGTGCTCATCATTCGACACTACCCGCCGATCGGCTTCGTGGCCTTGATGATCACCGAATCCATGCCGTCTGTGGCCTGATGGCTGGTGGTCAGGACTATCTCGGAGAATCCGGCTGCTTCGAGTAGGTCGTGGTACTCGCTGTGGGAGAGCGCCCCCGCGATGCAGCCGACCCAGGATCCGCGTTCGGCTCGCTCGTCCACAGTGAGTGAGTCATCGGCGACGATGTCACTGATCCCGATCCTTCCCCCGGGGCGAAGGACCCGATTGATCTCATCGAACACCGCTGGCTTGTCAGTGGAGAGGTTGATGACACAGTTGGAGATGACCATGTCGACCGAGCTGTCGGGGAGGGGGATGGCCTCGATGTACCCCTTGAGGAATTCGACGTTGGTCACTCCGGCTTCGGCCGCGTTCTTCTTGGCGAGGTCGAGCATCTCGTCGGTCATGTCGAGCCCATAGGCGAACCCGGTCTCTCCGACACGGCGGGCGGAGAGCAGGACGTCGATGCCTCCGCCCGATCCCAAGTCGAGGACGGTTTCACCTTCTGAAAGCTCGGCGACTGCGGTCGGGTTGCCGCAGCCGAGACTGGCTTCAACCGCTTGTGCCGGAAGGGCCGAGATGTCGGCTGGGCTGTAGGTGCTCGCAGTGAGATCAGCTTCGAGGGTCTCGTCGTGGCCACAGCACTCGGGACCACAACAGGACCCGGTCGTAGCGGCTCGGGCGTACCTCTCCCGCACCTGCTCTCGCATCTCCACTTTGCTCGTCATCGCCTACCCCTCATTCATATCGATGGCGGTCTATGCGTTCCCACGTTACGTCTCATATCGACACATGTCAATGTGTTAGGGTGACGGCATGACCTCTGACGCCTCCTGCTGTGTCCCGGTGACGTCTTCGTCACTGTCGGCAACGGAGGCGCAGACAATGGCCGAGGACTTCAAGGCGCTCGCAGATCCGACTCGGCTTCGGCTACTGAGCTTGATCGCAAGTGTCCCGGAGGGTGAGGTTTGTGCCTGTGATCTGAATGAGCCTTTGGATCGGAGTCAGGCAACGGTGAGCCACCACCTGTCCGTGCTGACAAAGGTCGGGCTGATCACCAGGGAGCAACGCGGCAAGTGGGCCTGGTTCCAGGTTGCGCCCGATCGAGCTGACTTCGTCAGATCGATCCTCGACCAGTCAGCGGTGCCGGTCAGCTGAGTGACTGGTCGGGAAGCAGCTCAGCAAGCAGACCGCGCACTCGGGTCTCGAGCTCGTCTCGGATGGGTCTGACTTCTTCCACAGTCTTTCCTGACGGGTCGTCCAGCTCCCAGTCGATGTACCGCTTGCCGGGGTAGACGGGGCAGGCGTCACCGCAACCCATGGTGACGATCACATCGGCGGCTCGAACGATCTCATCGGCCCAGGGCTGGGGAATCTCTCCCCTGAAATTCACTCCGACCTCGGCCATGGCGGTGACGGCTGCCTGGTTGACCTGGTCGGCCGGCTCACTTCTTCCAGAAAAGACGTCGACTCGATCTCCGCCGAGTCTCTACGCCCATCCTGCGGCCAGCTGCGAGCGTCCGGCATTGTGGACGCAAAAGGAAGAGGATGCTGGGATTGAGCGTTGTCGGATCTGACTCCAGCCTGACCAAGGCGCGGAGCGTGCCCATGCTTTTCGTCAGCCCCAGTCCCTCAGCTCTCCGGCCAGAGACTGTGCGAGCTGCGCACCCCAGACCTCGGCGCGCTGCACCTCCCCGCCGAGCAGCGGGCCTGGCACATCCTGGACATAGAAACTTTCGGGCCGCGTTAGTAGTTGATAGCCGCGCTTGCGAGCCATCTTCGCGGCTGCCTTCGCCGCCGACCCAGGCAGCCGGCGCACCATGTCGACCCGCGTGTCGAACGCCGCAAACGGGGCGTCGTTTCCCTCGGGCAGCTCCTCGAGCCACTCGCGCAAGCCGATGGTGGGATCGCCCTTGGCGCCCTGGTTCACGGCATCCTGGCGCGTCGTGGTCCGCGACATCGAAAAGGCGTGCGTCGGCCCTCCGATCACGAGTAGATCCGCGCCCTCGGGCAGCTTTCCCTCGGCGACGCTGTGCGTCTCGACATCGAGGTGCTCCTTCAAGCCATCGACGACGGCTTGGGCGATCAGGGCGGTGTTTCCGAAAAGGGACTCGTACACCACGAAGCCTCGCATGGTGCCTCCTGACGTCGGGATCGCGAGGCTACCCGCGTCGCGGCCGTCAAGCTGAGAGTGCCGGCCAGTGTGTCCCCGATCTGAGACTCGCGCGCCATCGACCCCATAGTGAACCCCTGCCCGAAACACCCGCGCCGAAAAGGGCCGCAGAGTCAACGGAAACCTGACCAAGTGCGGAGCGACGCGCTTTGAGTACTTTGGGTCCTCCTGTGAGCTCCGATCCGTCCAAGCCTGCACCCCACATCTGGGACCTCGATGCCGTTGTGTTCGACATGGACGGCGTGATAACCGACACGGCTCGCGTTCACGCCACCTGCTGGGCGCGGACATTCGACGGATACCTGGAGGAGCGAACCTTTCGCAACGGCGACCCGTTCGAGCCATTCAGCGACGACGAATACTTGAAATACGTGGACGGCAAGCCGCGCTACGACGGTGTGCGCAGCTTCCTCGAGTCACGGGGAATCGTCCTTCCTGAAGGTACGCCGAACGACTCTCTTGATGCCGAGACCGTGTGTGGGATTGGGAACCGCAAGAACGCCCACTTCCTCAGGGTCCTCCAGGAAGACGGCGCCGACCCCTATCCCACCACGGTCACGCTCGTTGAGGCCCTCCACGACCGGGGCATTGCCACCGCGGTCATCACCTCCAGCCGTAACTCGGAGGAGGTGCTCCGCGGAGCAGGGGTGCGCCACCTGTTCCCGGTGAAGGTGGACGGTGTCGACTCAGACGAGCTAGGCCTCGCAGGGAAACCGATGCCCGACATCTTCCTCGAGGCGGCCCGACGCCTCGGTGTGGATCCGGGCCGGGCTGCGGTCGTGGAAGACGCTCTCTCCGGTGTAGAGGCCGGCCGTAGCGGGGGCTTCGCCCTCGTCATCGGGGTGGATAGGGTCGGCCAGGCCGCTGAGCTCGAAGCCAAGGGGGCCGATCTCGTGGTTTCCGACCTCGGTGAGCTGCTGCCCGCCCCGTCCTATCTAGACCAGCTCCCTGACGCCATGGAGGGAGTGTCGATCCCGGAAGAGCAGCGATTAGCGGTGTTCCTCGATTACGACGGGACGCTGACACCGATAGTGGCTCATCCTTCCCAGGCGATGCTGTCGGACGCCACCCGGGACCAGCTTGCCCGACTCGCCGCCGACTGCCCGGTGGCGGTGATAAGTGGTCGCGATCGGGCCGACGTCGAATCCATGGTCGGGCTGGCCGGCATCTGTTACGCCGGAAGCCACGGTTTCGACATCACCCTCCCGGACGGTGGCCACGAAGAGCATGGAGCCGAGTTCAGGCCGGCGTTGGAGGCGGCGGCCGATGAGTTGGAGCAGCGGATCTCGACCGTCGACGGAAGTTGGGTTGAGCGGAAGCGGTACGCCGTTGCCGTCCACTTCAGGCAGGCCGCCGAGGGGGCCGAAACGATGATCCGCACCGCAACCGAGGAAGTGGCAGCGGCCCATCCCGAGCTCCGGCTGGCGGGCGGCAAGATGATCTTCGAACTGCGCCCGGACGTCGAGTGGGACAAGGGATTGGCAGTGCTCCACCTGCTCGGCGTCCTGGGCCTGGATGGGGACGATGTAACGGCGTTGTACATCGGTGACGATGAAACCGACGAGGACGTCTTCAGGATCTTCGCAGAGGGTCGGGGCATCGGCGTCGTCGTCGGCACCGAGCATCGCGAAACGATGGCCGATTTCGCCCTGGTGGACCCCGACCAGGTCATGGAGTTCTTGGGGCTTCTGGCGGACAGGGAAGGCGTATGAGTGTCTGGTCCCTGGTCTACCAGGGTTACGACCCGGACCAGGAGGGGCTGCGCGAAGCCTTGTGCGCCCTGGGCAATGGCGTGTTCACCACCAGAGGTGCCTGTCCGGAGGTCGAAGCCGACGGTACTCACTATCCGGGCACCTACGCCGGAGGCGTGTACAACCGACTGATCACGGACGTGGCGGGGAGGGATGTCGAGAACGAGGACCTGGTCAACCTCCCCAACTGGTTGCCCCTCACCTTCCGGGTCGACGGTGGGCCCTGGTTCCACATCGACCGGGTCGAGCTGGCCGAATACACGCTGGAACTGGACATAAGGCGTGGTGTGCTGACCCGATTGCTCCGGTTCGGCGATGGGCATGGCAGGAGCACGACGGTATCGCAGCGTCGGCTGGTCTCGATGGACGACCCGCGACTCGCCGCGTTGGAGACCACGATCACGCTGCACGGCTGGTCTGGCGAGCTGGAGGTGCTCTCCGCAATCGATGGCCGGGTGCAGAATGGCGGCGTTTCCCGCTACCGGGGCTTTACATCGCGTCATCTAGCCCCAGTCGACCACGGAGCCTCGGAGGACGACCTGGTGCATGTCACCGTCGAAAGCACCCAATCGCACGTCCGCGTGGCCGAGGCGGCCCGGACGCGAGTCTTCCGAGACGACA
>JBEVIF010000139.1:0-8721 GCA_040510795.1 Acidimicrobiia bacterium | reverse complement strand
TCCGTCGATCGCAGATCTATGTAGCCGAGACCTTCAACTTCACCGCCTATCTGGCCGCGGCCTTTCTATTCATGCTCGTCACGATCCCCCTGGCCCGGTTCACCGACTATCTGATACGGCGCCAACGGGAACGGACCACCGGGACCTCCTTGTGAGTGCCCTTCTCGATGTTCGCGGTGTCTGGAAGCAGTTCGGTGACCTCGTTGTCCTTGCCGACGTCAGTCTCGCCCTCTCCACCCACGAAGTCTTGGCGGTAGTAGGGCCCTCGGGATCCGGCAAGTCGACCCTGCTCCGATGCATCAACCTCCTCGAGCCGGTCGACGACGGTGAGATCCTTCTTGACGGGGTGGACATCGCGGACCCCGAGTTCGATGCCGACGACGCTCGCCGGCGCATCGGCATCGTGTTCCAATCGTTCAACCTGTTCCCTCATTTGTCGGTCCTGGACAACATCACTCTGGCCCCGAACAAGGTGCTGAAGATCTCCAAGGAAGAAGCCCAGGTCACAGCCCAGCATCTCCTCAACCGCTTCGACCTGGCCGACAAGCGTGACGAGTACCCGGATCGCCTCTCCGGTGGGCAGCAGCAGCGGGTGGCCATCATCCGGGCCCTCGCCATGAACCCTTCCTTGATGCTCTTCGACGAGCCGACCTCGGCCCTGGACCCGGAGTTGGTGGGCGAGGTCCTCGGGGCGATCAAGACCCTTGCCGCTGAGGGGATGACCATGATCGTCGTGTCCCATGAGCTCGCCTTTGCCCGGGACGTGGCGGACCGGGTGCTGTTCATGGACGAGGGGCGGGTCGTGGAGGAGGGCCCTCCGGATCAGGTCCTGGTCAATCCCACGACGGTCAGGGCGCGGCGGTTCCTGCGACTAATGGCGGAGGTGACGTGAACAGTCAGGCGTCCTGGGTCTCTGCACCTTTGATCCACAGGCCCTGAAGCGACGGCTGGACCGTTTGGTCGACGACAGTGAGCAGGTCGGCCGAGAGCAGACTCATGTCCGCCTCGTTCCGGGCGGTGGCGACGAAGTCGTCGATGACCCTCTGAGCGTCGTATTTGCTCCGGTACAGGCGCCGATCGATCAGATCTTGGAGACGCCGGCGCAGGGGATTGAAGAGAGCGGCGACGAGAAGCGTGGACATGGCCACTCCGAGGGGCGAATCCTCGCCGACGGCCCCGCCGACCACACCTTGGATCACGAACACGGACAGGGCGAAGACGCCGATGAGGAGGCCGGTGAGCACCGCATAGAGCAGTGTCCGCCGGATGATGCGGTCGAGGTCGTAGAGGTGGAACCTGAGGACGGCAACGGCTATGGACACCGGGATGCCCATCAGCGAGAAGACGAAGAGGAGATCGCCCAACCCGCCGGTCTCCAGGCCTTCCCCGGCCACTGCGGCGATCCCGTAGATCAAGGCGAAGACGCTGACCGCGAACAGCAACCATTTGATCTGTTGACGCTCCACCGGGGCGGCCCGACGAAAGCGAAGCACCATCGCCAACAAAGCGAGTGCTGTCACCGCGACCAGACCCGCCCCCCACACCGTGTTGAACAGTCCCACGAAGAAGTCCTCCGGAACGAACCCGATCGGGTTGGGAATGACCCAGGCATCCTCCTCCGGAACATCCAGCGGCCCGATCTCATCACTGAACGCCGTGACGAACATCATGAAGAGCACCATCCCGATCTCAAGGCCCACCAACCATCGCCAGCGGGGCGAGAGCAGCTTCCCGGTGGGGAAGACCAGCATCAGGTGGAAGATCGGGAAGATGAGGAGAACCCAGGACCAATTGTCGAACCAGAGGCGGATCCAGAGCCCTGGGGTCAAACCTTGGGTTGGTGGTCCTTCGGCCATTGACCCGAAAGCGAGATCGGCCATTTCGGCGGCGAGGATTACAAGACCGGGGATCATCAACAACAACCCGATGATGTTTCGAGGCTGACGGGACACGATCAGCGCCCCGGTGAGGACGAAGACCGCGGGAAGCAGAGCCCAGGCGATGCCGTCGGCGACGAAGAGGGGAGATTCGTCACCGAGCCTGTTGCGCAGGTCGTACCAGACCCCGAATGCGGTGACGCCGAGGGCCAGGGCGGCGAGCACCCACACGATCCGGGCAACGATGCGGTCTGACACGGAGGCCCCTTTGGAAGTGAATGTCAGGCTACCGAACGGACCCGTCGCACCGGCTCAGTGGCTAGGGTCGACCCCGGTGCGATACGTGGCCTCGTGACGCCCACCCAAGCGATCCAACGGAGGTAGTTATGAAGGCAAGCAAGCTCTTTGCCGCCTTGACCGCCCTGATGCTGGTCCTGGCCGCATGTACCCAAGCAGCGGATACGACCACCACGACGAGCGGCGAGACGACGGAGACAACCGAAGCCGCCGCTGAGGAGACGACCACCAGCGCTGCCGGCGAAGAGACCACCACCACAGCCGGCGAAGAGGCACCGGCGGGGGGTGGGCTCCTGGCTGAGGTCCAGGCCCGAGGCACGTTGAACTGCGGTGTGAACAACACGGTTCCGGGCTTCGGGTTCGTAGACGAGGCCGGCGAGCACGTCGGGTTCGACATCGACTTCTGCCGGGCAATCGCTGCGGGAGTGCTCGGTGATGCCGAAGCAGTGACCTACGTCGACCTGACCGCCGAGCAGAGGTTCACGGCTCTGCAGTCGGGAGAGGTCGATGTCCTGGTCCGGAACACCACGTACACGTCGAGTCGTGATGGCGGTCTCGCGGCCACCTTCCTCACCACGACCTTCTACGACGGCCAGGGGATGATGGTGGCCGCCGACAGCGGATTCACCACCATCGACGACATGACCGACACCACGATCTGCGTCCTCTCCGGGACCACGACCGAGTTGAACCTGACGGCGAGAATGGCCGACATTCCGTACACCCCGCTGACTTTCGACGAGAACCCGCAGATCCAGGCGGCCTTCATCGAGGGACAATGCGACGGCTGGACGTCGGACAAGTCCCAGCTCGCTGGGGTGCGTTCGGCATGGCCCGAGGATCAGGGCGGTCCCGAGGCACTGGTGATCCTGGAGGAGACCTTCTCGAAGGAGCCCCTGGGCCCGGCCGTGCTCGACGGCGACTCGCAATGGGCCCAGGTGGTGGACTGGATTGTTCTGGCCACCATGCAGGCAGAGGAGTTCGGCATCGACTCCACGAATGTCGACACCTTCGCTGACACCGAGGACACCAACATCAGGAACTTCCTCGGGCTCCCTGTTGAGACAGAGGAAGGGACGGCGCCGTTCGACCCGGGTCTCGGTCTCGCCACGGACTTTGCCGCCCAAGTGATTACCCAGGTCGGCAACTATGCCGAGATCTACGACCGGAACGTGGGTCCGGGCTCGCCCTTGGCTCTCGAGCGTCTGCTCAACTCGCTTTGGACCGACGGCGGACTGCACTACCCGCCGCCATATCGCTAGAAAATGACGAGGTGGGGTGGCCAGTGCGGCCACCCCACCGGCCACAGGCGGTGATCAGGCGGTGATCATGTGACAGCGGTGGAGGAGACCAGGCACCGGCCTCGGTTGTGGCGGGACGTGCGGGTCCTACGCGCCGTGATCCAGGTGTTGGCCGGGGCGGCTGTGTTGATCATCCTCTACGTGCTCTGGTTCAACCTGACCAACAACCTGCGTGCCGCCGGGCTTCCCACCGGCTTCGATTTCCTGACCCAACCACTCGGGGTGGACATACCCGGCTCAGACATCAGCCCGTCTGCTCCAATCTGGCGTGGGCTGCTCAACGCGGTCAAGAACACCTTGGCCCTGGTGGTCGTGGGAATCCCGCTGCTCACCTTGATCGGGGTGCTGGTTGGAGTGGCTCGTCTCTCCACAAACTGGCTGGTGGCCAAGGCCGCCGGGCTCTACGTAGAGATCATTCGCAACATCCCCCCGCTGCTCATCATCTTCTTCGTGTTCAACGCAGTGGTGCTCCGGTTCCCGGTCTTGCAGGAGTCGCTGAACATCTCCGACCTCGTGATCGTCAACAACCGATACCTCGCCATGGTCGGGTTCACCGCCCAACCCAACTTCGGGCCCTTCCTTGCGATCATCGCTGTAGCCCTGCTCATCGCGGCTGGGGTCTGGTGGTGGCGGACCAGGCGTTCGGAACAGACCGGGGAGCATCACCATCGCTTCCTCTGGGCGCTGGGTGTCTTCAGTGCGATCTCCCTGATCGGCTTCTTCGCGCTGGGCGGGCCGATCGGTCTCTCCCGGCCCATCCTCGACGGCAGGGCCCTGGAGGGGGGGTACACGGGTCTGGCCGCCTATTGGGCGGTGCTGGCCGCTCTCGTCCTCTACACCGCGTCACATGTGGCCGAGATCGTGCGTGGCAGCATCCTCGCCGTGCCTCGTGGTCAATCCGAGGCGGCCAACGCCATAGCCCTCACTTCGTTCCAGCGCCTTCGTTACGTGGTCATGCCCCAGGCGATGCGCATCGCCATTCCGCCGATCATCAGCCAGTACCTGAACTTCACCAAGAACACCTCACTCGCCATCGCGATTGGCTACGCCGAAATGACCCGGATCACCTTCCAACTGATCGGGAACGGCCAACCCGCCCCGCAGATGATCTTCCTACTCATGGGCGGGTACCTCATCTTCTCCTTGATCATTTCTCTCATCGTCAATGTGGTGAATCGACGCATGCAACTGGTGACCCGATGACGGTCGAGGCTCCTGTCTTCGAGGAAGCCCCGCCGCAGGTGGAGCCGGCCCGAGGCCCGATGGATTGGGCCCGGAAGAACCTGTTCAACAACTGGTACAACAGCCTGCTCACCGTGGCCCTGGCCGCATTAGTGGTCTGGGTGTTGGTTGCCTTGGTGCGTGGCCTGCTCTCGGCCGAGTACGAGATCATCCGTGCCAACCTGCGGCTGTTCATGATTGGGGAGTTCCCCGCCGACCAGCTTTGGCGGCCATGGGCGGCGACCTACTGCTTCGCTGTTATTTTCGGAGTGGTGGGCGGTTCCATCGCTGCCGGAGCCAGGGATCGGGCATCAGAAGCAGGCCTGCCCTACGTGCGCACGACTCTTCGCCAGATCGTGATCCGCTTTTGGCCAATCCTCGCATTGATCGCGGTCATTCTCTCCTTCACTTCGACCGTCACCCCGACCCTCCTCACCATCGGGGCCCTAGTCGTAGGGCTCGGCTCTTATTACCTGGGACGGGTCTTGCCCCGGGCTGTCCGGAGGTGGACCTGGCTCATCGCCGTCGTGCTGATCGCCGCTTCATATATCTCTCTGGCCGGCTTCGGTGGCGTCGGTTGGCAGGGCTGGGGCGGGCTCCAACTCAATCTCTTCCTGACCTTCGCCGGGCTCCTCGTCGCCTTCCCTTTCGGCCTTCTCCTCGCCATGGGCCGTCGCTCATCACTGCCGGTGATCCGCACCATCTCGGTGGGCTATATCGAGTTGGTCAGAGGGGTGCCCCTGATCACCGTGCTCATCGCCGGTGCCTTTGCCATCGGTTTCATCATCCCGAGGGATGTTCGACCTGGCTTCGTCACCAGGATGCTGATCGCCATCATCGCCTTCGAGGCGGCCTACATCGCCGAGGTGGTTCGGGGCGGGCTCCAAGCAGTCCCACGCGGCCAGGTGGAGGCGGCCCAGGCCGTCGGGCTCGCTCCGTGGAAAACGATGCGTCTCATCGTCCTCCCTCAGGCGCTCCGGGCCACCATCCCGGCGATGGTCGGGCAGTTCATCAGCCTCTTCAAGGACACGACGCTGGTGGCGGTCCTCGGCATCACCGAGCTGCTGGAAGCGACTTTCGTCGTCAATTCACAAACCGCCTACCTGGGCAAGGGTCTCTTCGTCGTGACCCTGAGCTTCGCAGCCCTCATCTTCTGGGTGGGGTGTTACACGATGTCAAGGGAATCACGGAGGCTGGAGCGGAAGCTGGGGGTGGGCGAGAGATGACGGTGACCGATTACAGCGATGCCACCAGGGCGACCGGTGACGCCATCATCGAGCTGGTGGCGGTGGACAAGTTCTTCGGCAACTTCCAGGCCCTGAAGGACATAAATATGCGAGTCGGTCAGCAGGAGGTCGTGGTGGTCATCGGGCCCTCGGGTGGCGGCAAATCCACTCTCATTCGGTGCATCAACCGTCTCGAGAAGCACGACGCAGGCCGTCTGGTGGTCGACGGGATCGAGCTCTCCGACGACGTCCGCAACATCCAGGAGGTGCGTCGGGAGACCGGAATGGTCTTCCAACAGTTCAACCTGTTCCCGCATCTGACCGTGCTCGACAACGTGACGCTGGCACCACGCCAGGTTCGAAAGCTGCCCAAGAAGGATGCTGAGGCGCTCGCCATGCAGACGCTGACGAGGGTCAAGATCCCGGAGCAGGCCCGCAAATATCCCGGCCAGCTTTCCGGAGGACAGCAGCAGAGGGTCGCCATCGCCCGGGCCTTGGCGATGCAGCCCAAGGTGATGCTGTTCGACGAGCCGACATCGGCCCTCGACCCGGAGATGATCAAGGAGGTGCTCGACGTCATGGTCGAGCTGGGCCGGGGTGGGATGACCATGGTCGTTGTGACCCACGAGATGGGCTTTGCCCGGGCGGTGGCCAACCGGGTGGTGTTCATGGCCGAAGGCGAGATCGTCGAGGTCGGAACCCCCGAGCATTTCTTCACCGACCCTCAGGAAGTGCGCACCAAGCTGTTCTTGAGTCAGATCCTCTAGGACGCACGAAGCGCCGATAACGGCCTGGAGGTTCTTAGCCTTTGGTCGCAAGTGCCCAGGTCCCTGAAGCTTCTCATTGTCTTGATCGGTGGCGCCCTCACTGGCGTCATCGCCTTCATCATCTGGAGTCTGAGCACAGATGCGGCAATCACCCCGACCACAGTGGCGGCAGGAGCGGAGACCTCGACCACAACACTCCCGAGTGTCACCACGATCGCGACCACGACGACCCTGCCCCCGGCGACAACCATCACACCAACCACTCCCACCACCGCCCCGGAGAGGGGGTATCTGGTGATCCAAGGCACCGGGGATGTGGCCACCGACCCCGAATACATCCCGGCTCTCGCCGCCGAAGGGTGGGATCACGCCTGGTCGGGGCTGAACGGTCTGTTTCTCGAGGACGATCTCACAGTGATCAATCTCGAGTGCGCCCCGTCTGCGCTGGGCTCTCCCCTGGACAAGGCATTCGTTTTCCGATGTCCGACCGAGTCCCTCCCCTCGATCAAGGCCAATGGCATCGACGTTGGCAACCTGGGCAACAACCATTCCGGCGACTTCGGCAAGGAGGCGTTGGTCGACGGTCGGGACCAGTTGCTTGCGGCCGGGATCGGGCCAGTCGGAGCCGGGCGCAACGCCGCCGAGGCCGGTGAACCGGCATTGTTCGACATCAACGGCTGGAAAGTCGCCGTGGTCGGCTTCGGAGGAGTCGCCCCCGATGACGGCTGGTATGCCACCGCCGACACGGCCGGAATGCGAAACGGAGATGACACTCCCACCATGGTCGAAGCGGTGGCCGCGGCTGAGGAAGTGGCAGATCTCGTCGTCGTCACGATCCACTGGGGGATGGAGCTCGACACCACACCCCGACAGGACGACATCGACCGGGCACACGCCATGGTCGAGGCCGGGGCGGACATCATCTTCGGGCACCACTCCCATCGGATGCAGCCACTGGAGACGGTCGGCGACGCGGCGGTCTTCTGGTCGCTGGGGAATTTCGTCTGGCCCCACAACTCCGTTGCCAGTGCGACCACCGCCGTCGCCAGGGCGGTGGTAGCCCCGGACGGGACGATCGATTCATGTTTGATCCCCGCATACATCGAGACGCACGGGCATCCTGTCCTCACCGGCGAGGCCGAGTGCGCGGCGCCGGCATAGGAGGATGAGGCATTGAACGAGAGAGCCGGCCGCGTGATCATGATCGTCGCCGCCGGATTCGTTCTCGGGCTGGCGGTGTACTTCGTGACTCGCAATGAGGGCGCGTCGACGACCTCGATTGCGGGAGTAGCGACGTCCCCGACCAGCACGGCTGCAGCCGCGGCCGGCTCGGACCGCACCCAACCGGCAACCACGCAGCCACCGACCACGACCACCACGGCGCCACCGCAGGATCGGGAGCCGGGGACGGTCCCAGGGTTCACGGTCGGTCGACCGTGGGGGACAACGGTTGGCATGCCGATGTTCCGGGGCAACCCGACCAGAACCTTCTACGGGTCGGGCCCGGTGCCCGATAGCCCAACGGTGGCTTGGCGCTATCCCGACGAGCAGATGTGCAGCCCATCCTCGGAGGGTGGTGTGTCCAGGATCTGGTGCGGGATGGGCTGGACCGGCCAACCCGCCATCTGGGAGCGTTCCGACGGCGTGACAGAGCTGATCTTCGGCGCCTACGACTCTGCCGTGCATTTCGTCGATGCGGCGACCGGGCAAGATCTTCGACCCGAGTTCCAGACCGGCGACATCATCAAGGGATCGGTCAGTCTCGACCCGGACGGATTCCCGCTCCTGTACTTCGGCTCGAGGGACAACCAGCTACGGATCCTGGCCTTGGACCGTGAGGAGCCGACCGTGCTCTGGTCGATGGACGCAAATGAGGTGAATGGGATCTGGAACGACGACTGGGACTCGAACCCCGCGATCGTCGATGACATCATGTACGAGGGCGGTGAGAATGGCTGGTTCTTCGCCGTCCAGCTCAACCGGGGTTACGACGCCGAAGGCAACGTTGTCGTCGATCCGGTCAAGCTGGTCC
>JBEVIF010000138.1:0-9411 GCA_040510795.1 Acidimicrobiia bacterium | reverse complement strand
AGGAACGCGACGCCCGGCTTCTACCGATCACCAACCGGGCATTGCGAGGGGTGAAGAAGGCGGTCACCGATGCCCAGAACGTCGCCCTCGACAGCTTGCGTATCGACGACACCTGGCACCCCGAGAGCCGGGTTCTGGCCGAGATGATGCAGGCCGATCTCAAGGGTCTCTGGGCGGAGAGCTATTCGGCCGGCCACGCGGCGGCCGAAGAGATGACGGGCTCCAAGTTGAAACGGAAGGAGACTCCTCCCTCCAGCGCCGCCGAGACCTTTGGTGACGATCTAGCCGGGGCGGTCTCCTCTGCGTTGATCGACGCCGGAGACGGCCAGCGCGAGAAGCAATCGGCGACATCGAGGGTGTTCCGGGGCTGGCGCACCGATGAGGCGGAGCGCAGAGTGCGCCAACTCGCCCTGGTCGGGTACCACCGCGGACTGTTTGATTCAGTGGAGGATGACAACAGTCTCGAGTGGGTGGCAAGCGGCACTCCGTGCAGCGCCTGTCGTGGGGCAGCCGCTGAGCCCGAATCGCACCTGCCGCCGGTCCATGCCGGGTGCGAATGCACGCTGGTGCTCGCCGGCGGATAGCCGGACCCACCGAAGAAACAAGCACAGCCGAACCGTTACCCTCACCGCCAATGTTCACGAGGGTTCCATCCGACTACCGGTCGGACAGACGGCGGCCTATCACTCTGATCCTGATCGCCGTGGCGGCGCTGTATCTCGCCCTGACCGCACTGGGAACACTCTGGACCGACTATTTGTGGCTCGACTCGATTGGCTTCAATGAGGTGTGGCAGCGCCGATGGGGCCTTTCGATCCTTCTTGGCGCCCTCGGTATCGCAGTGGCCTTCCTGGTCCTTTGGGTGAGCCTCCGGCTGGTCGACCGAATGTCTCCTCGCTGGGCCCCCTTCGACCTGACCGAAGAAGAGGAGATGATCGAGCGATTCCGCGAGTGGGTCGAGCCGCGGATCCGACAGATCCGTTTCTGGCTGACCGGTGGTCTCGCCGTCCTCTTCGGCCTCACCGTCGCCTCCTGGCGGGACGACGTCTTTCTCTTCATCAACGCCCAGGATTTCGGGACTGTCGACCCGATCTTCTCCCTCGACGTCGGGTTCTACATCTTCCGTCTGCCCCTGCTCGAGACGCTCACCGACTGGGTGTTCAACCTCCTCGTGCTGGCGACCGTGGTGACGGTCATCGGCCACTATTTCAACGGTGGCTTGCGTCTGAGCGGGCGGCGGCTGACAGCGACCCGGAGGGCCAAGACCCACATCTCGGTGATGCTGGCGCTCCTCGCCCTGGTTCGCGCCATCGTCTACCGCATCGACATGTACGAGCTCTTGCTCTCGGACCGGGTGTCGGACCAGTTCTTCGGCCCAGGGTTCACCGACATCACGGCCCGCTTACCCGCCTATCGCCTGCTCATCCTCGTGGCTCTGTTGGCGGCGGTCCTCTTCATCGTCAACATCTTCCGACCCGGGTGGAGTCTCGCCCTGGTGGCCGTCGGATCCTGGCTGGTGGTTGCGATCGCGGCAGCCGTCATCTATCCGGCCATTATCCAGCGCATCCAGGTGAATCCCCAGCCTCAGGCCAGGGAAGGCCCATATATCGAGCACAGCATCCAGTTCACCCGCGAGGCATGGGGACTGGACGAAGTCGAGGTACGGGGCTTCCCGGCGGCTGACGATCTCGAAGTGGCGGACATCGAGGCCAACCAACTGACGATCGACAATCTGCGCATCTGGGATCCGTCCGTGCTGCCTCGTACCTATCAGAGCTTTCAGGAGCTACGGAACTACTACACGCTGTCGGTGGTCGACACGGATCGGTACCTCAACGACGGGATACCGACCCAGGTCATGCTGGCGGTGCGCGAGCTCGAGGAAGTGAATCTGCCCCGTGAAGACTGGCTGAACCAGCGCCTCCTCTACACCCATGGCTTCGGGGCTGTGGTCAACGTCGCCAACCAGGTGGCCGACGACGGTCAGCCGAACTTCCTGCTGAAAGATGTGCCCCCACAAGCCGCGGTCGAGGGCCTCGAGCTCGACGAGCCCAGGGTTTATTTCGGGGAGACCTATCAGGAGGGCCGGCCCGTCATCGTGCGCACCGGTGACGAGCCGCAGGAGGTGGATTTCCCGCTGGCTGACGAGCAGGGGAGCGCCTACAACGAATACACAGGCGAGGCCGGAGTCACCCTCGACAGTATCTGGAAGCGCATTGCGTTTGCCTTCCGCTACCGCGACCTCAACCTTCTGATTTCGGGTGAGGTCCGACCCGACAGCCGGGTGCTGGTCGAGCGAAATGTGAGTCACATCGTTCAGAGCGTTGCCCCCTTCCTCCATCTCGACGACGACCCCTATCCCGTGATCGACAACGGCGAGATCCTGTGGGTGGTCGACCTCTACACGACTTCTTCCAAGTATCCGTACTCCCAGCCGCTGGAGCCCGATGCCATCGGCCGCCTAGCCCGATCCTCCGACCTCCGGCCCGGCATCAACTACATGCGCAATTCCGTGAAGGCGGTCGTAGACGCCTACGACGGCCATGTCACTCTCTATCTGGTCGATCCCGATGACCCCATAGCCCGCGCCTGGTCACAGGCCTATCCCGAGCTGTTCACGCCCTTCAGCGAGATGCCGGAGAGCCTGGTCGAGCATCTCCGTTACCCACAGGATCTGTTCCGGGTGCAGGGTCAGCTCTACCTCGAATATCACGTCACCGATCCCAACGAGCTCTTCAGCGGGAACGACGCCTGGTCGCTGCCCGCCGACCCGGCCACGATCGATCGGGACCCGGCTTCGCTCGGGGCCGGGCTCCTCTTCGGCGACTCCCTCGACCAAACCACTGGCCGCTATGCCTACAGGGCGGAGATCCTTCCCTACTACCTGTTGACCAAGCTGCCCGGTGAGGACGACCTCTCTTACCTGCTTCTCCAGCCATTCACCCCCGGCGACCGACGCAACATGTCGGCGTTCCTGGTCGCCGACTCGACCCCCGGCCGATACGGGCGGCTGATCGACTACCGAATGCCGCAGGGTGAATTAGTCGACGGGACCGAGCAGGTCGGTCAGCGCATAGACCAGGATGCCGACATCTCATCGCAGTTCACCTTGTGGGACAACCAGGGCTCGGTGGTCATCAAAGGCGATCTGCTTGTGGTCCCGATCGAGGACTCGATCCTCTATATCCAGCCGATCTTTCTCGAAGCGGAAGGCGGAGGCATCCCTGAGTTCCGACGGGTGATCGTGGTGTATCGCGACCAGGTCGAATGGTCGGAGACCCTCGACGGCGCGTTGGATCTCGTGTTCGGGGAAGGCGATGACCCGACCGAGCCATCCGAACCGACAGAGCCGACCCCGGACGGGGGCACGGTCGAGGAGTTGTTAGACCAGGCGGCGGCTGCGTTTGCGGCTGCCGACCGAGCCCTGACTGCCGGTGATCTCGCCGAATATCAGCGCTGGGTCGACGAGGCCGAGCGCCTGATCAGCGAGGCTCAGGCCATCATCGCCGATGCGGTCGAGGCAGGACGGCGGGTCCCGACCGGCTAGCGAATACACCTATTGGTGTATGCTGGTGTAGATGAGCCGAACCAACATCGAGCTCGACGACACGTTGATCGAGATGGGCATGCGTCGCTACGGGCTGAAGACAAAACGCGAGGTGGTGCAACTGGCTCTGGAGCGACTGGTCGGTGGGGTCATGACGAAAGAGCAAGCGTTGGCAATGGAGGGGTCGGGCTGGGACGGGGACCTGGATGAAATCCGCGGCAAGGTGATCATCGAGGAGTGGGATTGACCATCCTGGTCGACACTTCGGCTTGGGTCGAGTTCCTGAGGAGCACTGGGTCTGACGTCAACGTCCGAGTGCGATCGATGATCGAAGGGGATGAGAGGCTGGCCACGACAGACGTGGTGATCATGGAGCTCCTTTGCGGCGCCGGTATATCGGACCACAGGAGCCGAATCTGGGGTCTCATGAATCGCTGCTCGATGGTCCCGACACGGCCCCTATTCGATTACGAGGTCGCCGCCGAGCTCTACACGCGCTGCCGCAGTAATGGGTTCCACCCGGCCAACACCAACGACCTGGTCATTGCTGCCGTCGCCATCGGAAGGAAGTTTCCCCTACTGACCGCCGACGAACACTTCGAACGGATCGCTGTTGTGTCCAGCCTTCGGCTCGCCGCGGCCTGACGCATTCCCGACAGGACGAGGCGCTCTCCTACACTGGCCTCCTCCTTCAGGAAGCACATGGCGAAAGACGAAGACGAATACATACGGATGAGGGGCACGGTGCTCAAGATGCTGCCCGACTCGACCTTCGAAGTGCAGTTGGAGGGCGGTCTCGAGCTACTGGCCAAACCTTCGGGGCGGATGCGTCGGGGGCGTGGTATCCGGGTCCTCCCCGGTGACACCGTCGACGTCGAAGTCTCTACCTACGACCCGACCCGGGGTCGCATCGTCTGGCGCTACCGCTAGACCCGCCTTCTCGTCTCAACAGGCCGCTCGCCTTATGGAATCTGTCAGGGTCGTCCGGCAAGATGCACGTCATGGAGCTGGCTACGAATCTGGTGGCGGGGGCTGCTGCGGTGCTGATGATCCTGGTCGGGGGCTACGCCATCGCAGCCATCTGGTGGGACGATCTCTGAGTTGAGGCCTGGCAGTCGGGAGTAGGTTCCTGGCCATGCGTCTCAGCAACGTCATCCTACGGGTCGCTGATCTCGGGGAGTCGGTCGCATTCTGGCGCGACCTGGTTGGGCTCGATTTGAGCTGGTCAGGCGATGAGTTCGCGTTCTTCGCCGTCGGTGAGAACCAGCTCACCCTGAATCAGCCACTGGTGTTCGAGGAACAGACTTCCGAAACGGAGATCGTGTTCGAAGTCGAGGACGTTCATTCCGTCATCTCGGAGATGCGGGAACGGGGTGTCCCATTCGATGTCGAGCCGAGGGCGGTGACCTCCGACGGGGAGCGGACATTGTTCGCCGCCCACTTCCGGGACCCGGATGGCCACGTCGCCAGTATCACCGGGTGGGTCGAAGGGGCGCAGTAGCCCCGGGTGGGTGGTGGGGATTGGGAGAGGCCACAGCGCGCCGGAGGGCGCCACCGGGATGGCGCCCCCCAACAAGCCACCGGCGGCGTCAGCCGGCAGCAGTCGTGGTCTCGGCTGGCACCGTGGTCTCGGTGGCCGGGTCGGTCGGGTCGGCGGGGTCTCCGCTATCGCATGCAGCGACGGCCAACGCCAGGGTCAATGCGGCTGCGATCGTCTTCGTCTTGCGCAGTCTCCGGTCCATATGTCCTCCATTCCAGGGACACGTGTCGCCCGGCCCACCGGACGCCCACGCGACAAGATGGCCTCCTACCCGTGCGGGCCAGGTCCTAAACCGGTATTTCGTGTTTTTGCCAACTCAGCTGGCGGTGTACGCCCCATCGACGAGGTAGTAGCCGCCCGTGCAGAACGATGCCTCATCGGAACCGAGGAAGGCGACCAGGTCGGCTACCTCCTGAGCCTCACCCAAGCGCCCGATCGGGTGCATGCCGGCGATCACCTTCAAAGTCTCGTCGTCGAGATTCTCGGCCAGCAGCGGTGTGTTGATGAAACCCGGGCCGACCGAATTGACCCGGATCCCCTGGGCCGAATACTCGATCGCAGCCGTCTTCGTCAGACCGACGACGCCGTGTTTCGCCGCCACGTAGGCCGGCGAGTTGGCGAATCCGACACTGCCCAGGATCGACGCCATGTTGACGATGGCTCCTCCACCGGAGGTCAGCATGGCCGGGATCTCATGCCTCATGCAGTAGAAGACCCCGCTCAGATTGACCTCGATCACCTGCTGCCAGCTGTCGATCGGATATTCGCCGGTGAGGGCCTGAGCGCCTCCAATGCCGGCGTTGTTGACTGCGACGTGCAGTCCGCCGTAGGTCTCGACCGCCGCCGCCACCATCTCCTCGATCTGCGCGGGCTTGGAGACATCGACCTCGACGAAGGTTGCGTCCAGGCTTTCGGCTCGGATCGCCTCCATCACTCGGTCGCCGCCGTCCTTGTCGTAGTCGGCAACGATCACTTTCGCTCCGGAGCGAGCAAAGGTCATGGCGCACGCCTCTCCGATCCCGGAGCCGCCGCCGGTCACCAACGCCACCTTGTCCGTGTAGTCATGTTCCGCCATGTCGTTCTCCAATCCAGTCGTGGCTTCCAACCCGATCATCCCGATTGAGCAGGTCGTTGCACAGGGCCGATGGTCCTAATGCCGCTCGCGCCCGAGCGACTTACCCCTCGGCGGGAGGCGAGCAACATTCTGAGCCGGTAGCTTCGGAGAATGACCGCGAGGTCGGCCTCGGACAGAGCGCTCTGGACCGCGCTTCTCCTCGGAGGTGCGGTAGCGTTAGCCGTCGGGGCCTATGGATCAGTACATGACCCGGCCGGCCAGCAGACGATCTCTCTGTTCTTCTCGAACACGCTCAGCTTCAAGGCGTGGACGACAACGCTGATCCTGTTCTTCGCCTTTGGGCAGGTGTACTCGGCACTACGGATGTGGGGCAAGGTGAAGATCCCGAGGACGATGCCGTCGTGGTGGGGTGATCTCCATCGCTTGTCCGGGACCATCGCTTTTGCGCTCAGCCTGCCGGTGGCGTTTCATTGTCTTTGGGCCTTGGGATTCGAGCCTGACTTCACCGAGTTGCGGCGCTTCGCCCACTCGGTTCTTGGATGTCTCTTCTACGGCGCCTTTGCCGCCAAGGTGACCCTGGTGCGCTCTCATGACACACCCTTTTGGTCGCTTCCCGTGGTCGGGGGAGTCGTGTTCACCACCCTCGTCGCGATCTGGCTGACTACATCGCTCTGGTTCTTCACCACAGTGGCTTTCCCGGGGATCTGATGTTCGAGCGCTTAGTCAACGGCTTTCAGATCGTGGTGGCTATCGCCACGGTGGTCACCGTCGTTCTGCTGTTCACCGTCCCGCCCACGGTTGCCGAGCCGGCTGAATCAGCGGTCGCATCCGGCGCCGACCTGTTCGCTTCCAACTGCGCCGGATGCCACGGCCCCGGAGGCGAAGGGGGAGTGGGGCCTGCATTGGCCGGCGGGCTGGCCCGCTTCGATTCGATCGAGGAGGTCGTGGCCTTCGTCTCCACAGGTGTCCCGGGGAGCATGCCCGGATTTGAGACCCGGCTCAGCCCGGAAGAGATCGAAGTCGTTGTCGACCACGTCTGGATCGATCTGGCCGGCCGCTGACTCCGGGGATTCACCACGTCTTAAGAGGCGGTTGATACGTTCGTCCGTTGGGGAGGACGAATCGTGCTCGAGCGTTTCCTTGGGGTGGTGGCAATGGCGTTCGTCGCAGGCTGCGTCGCCGCCGCCTCAGCTACCACGTCATCGACGCCGAACATCGCGACCTCCACAACGACCCCTTCGCCCACGGCCCTGGCCAGTGAGCCGACCAGGACAGTGGTCGTGCTCCCCGCGGTGGAACACCGCATTGGGGTCCGCCTCGTAGACGGGGCCGGTCAGTTCTACGACCGTCTCAGCGGGGCCAGATTCGTGCCGCGCGGAGTCAATTTGATCCGGCTCTCCGGTGGAGGCACAGCACGCTCGATGTCGGTCAATACGACCCGGGACGGATCGAGGCGACGTTCTCCGACCTTGCCGCCATGGGCTACAACGTGGTGAGGGTCTTCCTCAACTCGCGTCCCGGCGGGATGCCAGGGAGCGTGGATGGCCTCTCACCGGAGTACCTGGACAACGTCGTCGATCTGCTCGATAAGGCGAGGACACATGGAATTCAGATCGTCTTGACCCAGGATTGGCTCCCCGAGTCGGCGGCCTGGGGCTTCGACTCCGACCCGATGATCGACAACGTGAACGCGATGTACCTGTCGCGGGGTGGTGTAGAGACCAACCAACGCTTCTATCGCGAGTGGCTAGGCGGATTGGCGGCTCGTGGGGCTGCCTTCGATGCCTTGCTGGCATACGAGTTGCGCAACGAGCTGTACTTCACGGAGTCTTACCCACCCTTCAGTCTGACCTCGGGGATGGTGACCACCGCTAACGGCGAGGCCTATGACCTCGACGAGACCGGGGCTCATCGACGGTTGCTGGAGGAGAACCTGGTGTCCTGGGTAGACACGATGCGCGCCGAGATCCTTGCAATCGATCCCACCGCTTTGGTCACGGTCGGGCTCTTCCAGCCCAAGGGGCCCAATACTTCGAGGGAAGGGGATGATCGGATCATCGAGACAGAGCAGGTGATTCAGAGCTCGAGTCTCGACTTCATCGACCTCCACGGATATCCGGGGGGAGAGCTCGACCTGGCCCAGATCGTTGAGAACTTCGGGCTTACGCCGGTGTCGAGGAAGCCGATCGTGCTTGGTGAGTTCGGAGCCGAGCACGGCCCTCATCCGACTATCGACGATGCTGTTCGGGCCCTGGTCGGGTGGCAGGTCGATTCGTGCGCCCACGGCTTCGGGGGATGGATGCTCTGGACGTGGGACACTGCGGAACAGCCGGAGTTCTGGACCGGCGTCGATGAGGACCAGGCGATCGGCCGAGCATTGTCGCCAGGGCTGCGACCCGACCCGTGTGAGCCCGGTGAGCTCGGCCTACCCGAGGAGCTGGCTACGGACTCGGTCGTGCGGGCATCATCGGGGGGTTCGCCGTCCAACGTCGTCGACGGGGTGCTCGACACAGTGTGGAGTGCCGGGGCAGGCCCAATCCAGTGGGTCGAGCTCGACCTCGGTGCGAGCCGAACCGTCGAGTCGATCAGGCTCTTGGTTGCCCAGGATCCGCCGGGGCCGACCACCCATGTGGTCAGTGTTCGCGGAGAGTCGGGGGACTGGCGGGAGGTGGCGACCCTGTCGGTTACGACCATCGATGGGCAATGGCTCGATGTCGTGCCGTCGGCGCCGCTCGAGGGGGTGCGGTTCATCGGCATCGAAACCGTCGAGTCCCCATCCTGGGTGGCGTGGCGCGAGATCAGCATTCTGGGGAACTGACTGACCCCTTGTCATAGCCTCGAGACCGATCGTAGAATCAGGAACACACCTCGACGCGGGGTGGAGCAGTCTGGTAGCTCGTCGGGCTCATAACCCGAAGGTCGCGGGTTCAAATCCCGCCCCCGCTACTGAAAGCCCTGGTCAGCGACCTGCTGAACGGGGCTTCTACCCGTTCAGAAGCGTTCGTCTCCCGGGTTTCTACCGTTTCGTCCATCGCCTCTACCAGGGCTTTCATCGCACCTATGACCTTCGGGTTTCTTCAGGACCTGTTCGAAGTTGCTTGAAGAAGGGGGCCTTCGACACTCGGGAGCGGTACGCCGATGCGGATTGATTATCCCGACGCGCACTCCGAGCTCTGCTCCGCGATCCGGATGGGACCCGCGCAGGTCGGAATCATTCGAGATCAGTCCGGCGGTTGTCGCGTGGCTTCT
>JBEVIF010000137.1:0-3141 GCA_040510795.1 Acidimicrobiia bacterium | reverse complement strand
GTCATGGAGGCGCCGTTGGTGGTCGAGATCCAGGCCACTACCGCTGAGACGGTTTCGTTCCCCCATCTTCAAGTCGTGGTCGGGGAAAACGCCGAAGCAAGCGTCCTCGTGGACTACCGGTCGGCCGATGGCGCCCGACTTCTGCTCGTCCCCAGGGTCGACCTCGAAGTGGGCAACGGGGGCCGTTTGCGATTCCTCTCGGTTCAGGGCCTCGACCACGCCGCGACCAACGTCGTGCATCAACGAGCAGTGCTGAGCCGAGACTCCACCTCCCGGATCGGTGAGATCGGGCTGGGGGCCAAATTGGGCCGGCTAGATCTCGGGGTCAGCCTGGTTGGAGACGGTTCCTCGTCGGAGGTGGTCGGTCTTTACTTCGGAGAAGGCGACCAGACCCTCGACTATCGGATGGTGATAGACCATCAGGGTCGCAGCACGACATCCGACGTCTTTCTCAAGGGCGCGGTCGAGGATGACGCCCAGAGCGTCTTCACCGGACTGCTTCGAATCGAGAAGGACGCCGCCCGGACGTCGACCTTCGAGACCAACAGGAACCTCGTGCTCTCGGAGAACGCGAAGGCGCATTCCGTTCCCAACCTCGAGATCCTGTGCAACGACGTGATCTGTGGTCATGCCTCGTCGGTTGGCCCGCTGGAATCTGACCACCTGTACTACCTGATGAGCCGAGGGCTGAACCGGGAACGGGCGGAGAGGCTCTTGATTCGCGGGTTCTTCCAGCAGGTGATCGACCGCCTGCCGATCGAAGGTCTCGGCGAGGTCGTGTCCGACGAGGTGTTCCGACGGTTCGTCGCCGCCCAGGAGGAGGGCCGGGTCGCATGAAGGTCGAGATCGGCGCCGTCGACACCCTGCCCCGGGACCGCGGCATCCGTGTGACACTCGGTGACGATCGTATCGCGATGTTCCGGATCGGCGATGAAGTGTTCGCCGTCGGCGACCGTTGCTCGCACGCCGAGGCATCCCTCGCCGAAGGCGAAGTCTTCGACTATGAAGTGGAATGCCCGCGCCATGGCTCCGCGTTCGACCTGCGGACCGGCAAGCCCCTGGCATTGCCGGCCACCAAGCCGGTGCCTACCTACGAGGTCGCCATCGAGGATGGCGTCGTCTTTCTGCTCTGGGAGGAATCATGACCACCGCGCTCGACGTCCGTGGACTGTCGGCGGGAGTCGATGGAAAGCAGATCCTGGAAGGTCTCGACCTGGTCGTACCTCTTGGCCAGATGCACGCCTTGATGGGCCCGAACGGATCGGGAAAGTCCACCCTCTGTCATGTCTTGACCGGGAAGGCTGGTTATGTGGTGTCGGGGGAGGCTCTCCTCGAGGGGAAGGAACTGTTGTCCCTCGAGGTGGACGAGCGGGCTCGACTCGGTCTCCTGCAGAGTTTCCAGTACCCCACCGAGGTTCCCGGGGTCGCCCTCCGGGAGTTCCTTCTCGAGGCGGCGGAGGAGCGGGGGATCTCCGAAGCTGAGGCCAGAGATCGCATCGAAAGGGAGGCTGCACGCTTCGACGTCACGCGATTCCTCGATCGCGCCATCAACAACGACCTTTCGGGGGGCGAGATGAAGCGGTCAGAGATCTTCCAGATGGCGGTGCTCAGGCCGCGGGTCGCCCTCCTCGACGAGATCGACTCAGGTCTCGACATCGATGCGGTGAAACAGGTGGCGCAGGCGGTGGAGGAGATGCGCTCGCCAGATCTCGGGGTCCTGATGATCACTCACTACAACCGCATCCTTCGATACGTATCTCCGGATCGGATCCACGTCATGATGGGAGGCCGCATCGTCGACTCCGGCGGCGCCGAGCTGGCAGAAGAGCTCGAAGCGGGTGGTTACAAGGCGATCAGGGAGCGTCTGGGACTGGTCGAGACCAGCAGCGAACCGGCTCGACGTCCGGCGGATTTCTTCACCGACACCACCTTCGACGTGTGAGTCCCAACTTCTGATGGCATCGCGGACGGCTGCCGAGAAGTGGCTCGGTGCCCTCACCAACCTTCCCACTGCCTCGGGGCGCGAACACCTGGTCGTCGCCTGGGTCGAGAATTGGGTGAAGCGCCGTCGGGATCTGAGGCTGACCGAGGATTCGGGAGGCAACCTCCTCATCACGAGGAAGGGAAAGAAGCGACGGGATCCGGTCCTTGCCGTGGCCCATATGGATCATCCTGCCTTCGTTGTCACCGGGGTCGAGAGTCAGACGGCAACCTTCCAGTTCCGGGGCGGGGTCAGACCGGAGTACTTCTCGAACGCGAGGGTCGATTTCGTCACCGGTCCGGCGAGCGGTGGGCGCGTGGCGTCCTACGACCCAGGGGGACGGATCGGTGTGATCGAGGTGAAGGGGACTGGGCCGGATCTGGGAGATATCGCCCGCTGGCACGTCGCCACCCCGAGACCCCGTGCAGGTCGCCTGAAGGCGCCTGCTTGCGACGACCTTGCCGGATGCGCGGCGGCACTGGCAGCTCTGGATCGGGCCAGGGAAAGGGCCGATCTCGCCCATTTCGGCGTACTCCTCACCCGCGCCGAGGAGATGGGCTTTGTCGGCGCCATCCATGCCGCGGTCACGGGGAGCATCCCGGCCGATGCCCGTCTTATCTCCATAGAGACGTCTCGGGCGTCTGCCGAAGCTCCGCTGGGTGGTGGGCCCGTGATCCGCGTCGGTGACGCGGTCACCGTGTTCGATCAAGAACTGACCAATCGAATCAGCCGGGCGGTCGCCGGGATCGGGTTGCGTCATCAGCGCAAACTGATGGTCGGAGGCGCTTGTGAGGCCACGGCATTCGGGGTTTACGGCTACGTCGCCACCGGGCTTTGCCTCCCGCTCGGGAACTATCACAACATGGGCAATCTCGACGAAGTCGAAGCCGGGACCGGGGTGGCCCGACCCATGTTGGAGGAAGTCTCGCTGGACGACTTCCACGGACTCGTCGATCTGCTCCTGGTCGCCGCCGACGCTGTGGACGATGAAGGCAACCTGCGTGAGCGTCTCGACACCGCGTATTCAGACGGCCGCGGTCTCCTCGGGTGAGGATGACCGGGGCCCACTACCGTCCGTGCCGAAAGGAGAATTGAGTGGAGTTCAGGGTCGAGAAGGACTCGATGGGTGAGGTGCAGGTCCCGGCCGATGCCTACTACGG
>JBEVIF010000136.1:0-11563 GCA_040510795.1 Acidimicrobiia bacterium | reverse complement strand
CGGGACCGCGGGCGAGCACCCCGGCACCCTGTTGGGAGAGGCTTGTTCCACGACCTCGAAGACGGGGGGGGTTGTACCGGTTCATCGCCAGCTCCACCTGCAGCGCACCGACCTTGGTGTGGGCGTGCTGGGCGAAGATGTCGAGGATGAGGCCTTCCCGATCGACCACATCGCAGCCGAAGAGCTTCTGGAGGTTGCGCTGTTGAGCAGGTGTCAACTGGTTGTCGAACACCACGACGTCGATGTCGAGAGCGTGGGTCAGGGTGGCGATCTCCTTCGCCTTGCCCGAGCCGATATATGTGGCGGGATCGATCCTCGTGCGGCGCACCAGTTCCTGATCCACCGGTTCTGATCCGGCGGTGTCGGTGAGCAGGGCGAGCTCCTCCAGGCTGCGCTCGGAGTCGACGGTGGTCATCCCGGGCAGCTCGACGCCGACCAGGAAGGCCCGCTGTATGGCGACTTCGAGATCGGTGACGGTCGCGGTGAGGCGACGACGGCGTCTGGAGGCGTGTTCTTGGGTCATGGTGCTCGGTGAGCAGGATGTTGGCGGGCCGGACGGCCCGATGCTGGGGGATTAAGGCCGCTCAGAGGTACTGACCCTCGTCTCCGACGTGTTCGACTTCCTCTTCGGCGATGATCTGGGATTCACGCACGGCGATTACCGGCTTCCCGGTGGCCGGCCAGATGAACCGCCATGCTCCAGTAGGCACCGCCCAGAAGCGCTGGCCTGTCCGCACATCCACGAGCGTGAGTGCGTCGTTTCCGTCCTTTGTCCCGATAGGAACGAGTAGACCCGAGCGGGTGGTGGACTCCTCGGGGGCGTGTCCCACTCTCCAGCCGGCCATGACCTTGTAGCCGTTGTCGTGGTAGATGGGAAGGTTCGAAGTCATCATCTCTCCCTGCAATTCTCGCATGCGCAGAGGTCAAGGGGAACTCCCGGCCGATGGGTGGCTGTGTCGCTGTCCCTCCTGGCAGATAGGCTCGGGGCTCAGATGGCCCGCAAACCCACTTTCTCCGAGGCCCTGGAGTACCACGAAAAGCCCACCCCGGGCAAGACTGCGATCCGGTCGACCAAGCCCACGGCGACCCAGGCCGATCTGAGTCTCGCCTACACGCCAGGCGTGGCCGAGCCCTGCCTCGTAATCGCCGACGATGCTGATGCCGCGTTTCGGTTCACCAACAGGGGAAACCTCGTCGCTGTCGTGTCCAACGGGACTGCGGTGCTTGGTCTGGGCAACATCGGTCCATTGGCCAGCAAGCCGGTGATGGAGGGCAAAGGTGTCTTGTTCAAGCGCTTCGCCGACATCGACGTGTTCGACCTCGAGATCGATGCCACCGAGCCCGAAGACGTGATCAGATTCTGCGAGATGCTGGCCCCAACCGTCGGCGGCATCAATCTCGAGGACATCAAAGCGCCGGAGTGCTTCGAGGTCGAGCAGACCCTGCGTGATCGTCTCGACATCCCCGTGTTCCACGACGACCAGCACGGGACCGCCATCATCGGCGGGGCGGCCTTCCTCAACGCTCTCGAACTGACAGGGCGGGACATTTCCCGCGTGAGGGTGGTCTTCGCCGGGGCGGGAGCCGCCGGCATCGCTTCGGCGAGGTTCTTCATCGAGCTCGGCATGAGCCCGGAGAACATCCTGATGGTCGACTCGATCGGTGTGATCCACAACGGACGCGACGACCTCAACGACATCAAGAGGGAATTCGCCGTCGATACGGATGCCCGAACACTCGAGGATGCCCTTGTGGGCGCGGACGCGTTCATCGGAGTCTCCATTGCCGGGACCGTGAGCAAGGAGATGGTCCAGACGATGGCCGAGCGCCCGATCGTCTTCGCGCTGGCCAACCCCGATCCCGAGATCAGCTACGCGGACGCATTGGCGGCAAGACCGGATGTGGTCATGGCCACCGGGCGCAGTGACTACCCGAACCAGGTGAACAACGTCCTCGGCTTTCCCTTCATCTTCCGGGGCGCTCTCGACGTGAGGGCTCGGGGCGTCTCGGAGGGGATGAAGATCGCCGCGGTGCATGCCCTGGCCGAGCTGGCCAAGGAGCCCGTGCCCGATTCGGTCCTTCGCGCCTACGACCTGGACCGGCTCCAGTTCGGCCCCGAATATTTGATACCCAAGCCATTCGACCCAAGGGTGCTTTGGCGGGTCGCGCCGGCCGTGGCCAAGGCGGCCATGGAAGAGGGTCTGGCCCGGGCGCCCATCGACGATTTCGACGAGTACGTCTCCCAGCTCCAAACCAGGTTCAACGCCTCACACGGGTTGATCAATGCCATCACCACCAGGGCGATGGAGCAACCGAAGAAGATCGTCTACCCCCATGCCGAAGACGTGCGCATGATCCGGGCGGCCCGGAGGGTGACCGACGAGGGGATCGGCAACGTCGTGCTCCTCGGTGATGCGGGGCGGATCAACGGCATGGCCGAGGAGGCTGGCATCTCCATCGATGGGATCGAGGTGATCGACTACCTACGGGAAGAGGCAGAGCGGGATCGGTATGCGCTCACCCTCGAACAGCTTCGCCGTCACAAGGGTCTGTCACTCCAGGATGCGAGGAGGCAGACTGAGGACCCGGCCATGTACGCGTGTCTCATGGTGCGGGAAGGGGCCGCCGATGCCGTTATCGGCGGGCTCAGCAGTTATTACCCCGAGACGATCAGGCCCGCCCTGCAGGTGCTCCAGGTGGAGGAGGGGCGGTCCATCGTCAGCTCCGTGTATCTGGTCGTGGTCAGGGGAACTGCCTATTTCTTCACGGATTGTGCAGTCAACATCGAGCCGACCGCCGAGCAGCTGGCCGAGATCGCACTCGCTGCCACCACGACCGCCGAAGAGGACTTCGCTCGGAGCCCGCGTGTCGCTTTCATCAGCTACTCCGACTTCGGCTCGGCCGGTGGTAGCGAGCCGGCCCGGGTACGCCGTGCGGTGGAGCTGTTCCGGTTGGCCCGACCGGACATCCCCGTCGACGGCGAGATGCAGGCAGACACCGCAGTGATACCTGAGCTCCTGGCTGATCGACGTCCCAGGGGAGCCTTGAGTCGGGCAGCGAACGTCCTTGTGTTCCCCAACCTGACCGCCGCCAACGCCTCCTACAAGCTGCTCAATAGGCTCGGCGACGCCGAGGTGATCGGGCCCATCCTCAGCGGGCTGTCCAAGACGGTCCACGTCATGCAGCGCGACGCCTCGGTGAACGACGTCGTCAACATGACCGCTATCGCTGTGGCCGAGGCCCAGCGCCGCGAGCGGGCCGGGTCGTAGCGGCGCTCAGGCGACCGCAGTCTTGACCAGCGCCACGACCTTCTTCTCGACCGCTGGGGTCCATTCGACGATCGCGAACACGACCGGCCACATCGGGGCGTCGTCGAGCGCGGCCGCATCTTCGAATCCCAACATCGCGTAGCGCCCGTCGAATTTGGACGCGGCCTTGAAGAAGCAGATGAGCTTGCCGTCCGGTTGCGCGTAGGCGGGCATCCCGTACCAGGTCCTGGGCGAGAGCTCGGGGGCGTTGGCCGCGACGAGTGCGTGGATGCGTTCGGCGATCGCACGGTCGGAAGGCGGCATCTCGTCGATGGTGTCGAGCACGGCCTGCTCGTTGTCGGCTTTCTTCTGGCCACTGCGGCCCTGTGCCTTCAATTCCTGGACGCGTGCCTTCATGGCAGCACGCTCCGCCTCCGAGAAACCTCCCGAACCGGACTTCGTCGCGGTACTCATCGCTTGACCTCCTGTTTGAGTCACTGGTGAAACTACGGGAGAGGCGCCGGGGGCGCTTCTCGAATCCTGCTCGATCCCGCGGCCGATGCTTTCTCGGCGGTCGCTCGCGACTCCTTCTGGGTGTAACCGTCTTCGTCGCTGGCTGCAACGCATGAAGGTGGCCCAGAAAGCTCGAGCAGAATGTGGAGGCGATGGGTTCCCTGAGCACCGTTGCACCGTGCGAGTCCCCCCACCAACTCTGTTGTTGCGGATCTCTAGGTGAAGACGCTAACGCCGCCCGGCCCGACGATCAGGCCAACCACGATTAGCACGATCCCCCACAACACTTGACCCCGAAAGATGGCCCCGATGCCCGCGATCACCAAGATCACCGCCAGAATCCAAAGGATTGTCGCCATTGCTTTGTCCTCCCAATTTGGTGGCGAAATCTACCCAGGTTGTGGGGCTGACAAACAGAACCTCACCGCTCGGCGATTTTGACGAGTCCCATGTCCTTCTCTTGGTGACTTGACTGAGTTCGCAAACCTCTCGTGAGGATTTGAGATCAGTGCCGGAAGCGCTCGGTAGATCTAATGGTCGGAGAACGACAGAATCCCCCTGAGTGCCCTCCCCCAAAACCAGGGGGATTCGTCGTTCTTTATGAGGAGCGCTCGCCGGCCTTGGGAGCCGCACTCCTTCAATTGGGACCACTTTTCCCGAGCTTCGCCGCCTCCAACCAGAGCGCGAAATATTTTCCTCGCAACCACTTTGTGCCCTGTGGAAGTGTCCAGCAGTGGAGTCGTCCTCCGGGAAGGCGCTCGACTTTTCTGTCGCAGACCAATCGTTCCGTTTCTCGAGTGCCAGCCTCGGGTAGATATTCGCTGTCCAACGGGTTCTATGCCTTCGTCTTGACCTCGAGCGGCGGACCGAGCCATAGAAGCCCCGGACGACAACGAGCTACGAAGGAGAAAAAATGAACAGGAATGTCAGTTTCGGAGGTTCGCTCTTCCTCATCGCAGTGGGTGCTGTTTTGGCGTTCGCCGTGTCGGTGGAAGCGGACGGTTTCAACCTCAATACGATCGGATACATCCTGATGGTGGTTGGCGCATTAGGAGTGGTTCTGACCTTGGTGACGGCCACCGCTACCACCAAAGAGGAGCACACCGAATACGTCAAGAAGGACGTCGACCTCGATTCGCACGATCACTGATCTCTCGTGGCCGGCAATAGCCGGCCCCATATTTCCTCCGTAGGGAAGCGATGTGGCAGGGCGGTCCGTCTCGCTTTACTCGACCGACCGGGTAGAGACGGCATCAACGCCCTACGTCACCGCATTGCCTCAGCGATCCGTCCAGTACTCCTCGTAGTGAACGTTGCCCCGGTCCTTGCGGTGGTCGATGGTGAAGCCCTTCTCGGAGAGCTGTTGGCAGATACCGAGCGTTTCGGGGAAGACCGGCCCTTCATCGGTCCACTTCGGCAGTCCGATCATTGCCGGGTTCCCGCATAGGAAGACGTGCGTCTGGTCGGGGTCTAAGGGGGCGCCCAACTCCTCCTCTATCCGACCTGAGGCGACCAGATCCTGGATGTAAACCTTCTTCCCCTCGTTCTCCGGCTCCCTGGTGGTAATCGTGACGTATCGGTATGACGGATAGCGATGGACGAGGACCGCGTGCTGCTCGGTGTAGGCCAGGTCGGACCAAAAGCGGACGCACACGACATCGAGGATGCGGCCCTTGTGCTCCTGACGTAGTAATTCGGCGATCATCGCATTCTGGGGTGCCTCGCCGGTGCCGGTACTGAGAAACACGATGTTGTCATCGGGCTCGACGCCCTCGAGGGTGTAGTGCCCCGTGAACTTGCGTCCCATGTAGAGGCGGTCGCCTTCGCCCTTCAGGAACAGACGGGGGGTTAGGGCGGGAATCTCCTCCTGGCCGGGCTTGACCTTCACGATGTAGAACTCGACATCCGGTGTGTGGGGCGGAAGGAGCTCGCCCGCCTCGTCGATCATCGAACTCGAGACCGAATATGACCGGCGCGCCATCTTCTGGTCCTGATCGGGCTTCAGATTGTCGTGGGCCTCGTCGGCCCTCGGCTCCCAGTAACCCAGGGCCAGCGTCGTGTATTGGCCGGGGAGAAATGGGTCGATTGGCTCGTCGGGGGTGACCCGCATCACCCACAGGTCTTCGTTGTGGGCCCTGATGTGGCTCAGAGTCGCGTTGTAGTTGGCGACTCTGAGCGCCTCAAACTGGTCGGCCTCCGCACGGCCGGGCAGCGTGACGTAGTGGACGAAGAGATTGGCGATGACACTTGCTGCCCGGTCCACGGCCTCGTCGTCCCAGCTCTCGCGTCGCCGGACCGAGACCGTGTTGGAGAGGACATGGACGTGGTCGATGAGCTGATCGGCGTCGAAGAGGCGTCGGGCGAGCTCATGGGGCGGATCGGCACCGTCCAGGGCCTCAGGTGAGATCTCGACCCCGTCCTGGCCGGTCAGCGAGCGATCGGTGGAGAACAGGGCGACCGTGCCCATCGGACTGGCCTCGACCTCGATCAGTTGGCCCATGTGTGACGCAAGCTACCGCCCGGGAACAAGGCGGACCGCGTCCGGGTTGGTGCGGGCAATGGACACCGCGGTCAGGGAAGCTCTCGAGCGAGGTGGCACGGTGGACATCACCACGATTGGTCGGAAGTCCGGGTTGCCCCGCCGAATCGAGATCTATTTCCATCAGTTCGATGGCAAGTTCTATTTGACCGGCCGACCTGGCTTCAAGCGTGATTGGGTCGCCAACATCGTGGCCAATCCTGAGTTCACCCTCCACCTAAGACAAGGCATCGAGGCCGACATCCCGGTTCGCGGTGAGCCTGAGCCCAACGCCGACGAGCGTGGCCGGATTCTCTTCCGGGCACTGACCGAGAGTTGGGGCTCGGATCCGGAGCGGTCGAGAGCGGCCCTCGACCGGTGGGTCGAGACCGCTCCCTTCATCCGCTTCGAGCTGGTTGATCAGACTTGAGCTGGTGGCTCAGAGGTCCGCTCCGCCACATCCCGGATGCCCAGTCCGATCAGGATGAACACAACGCCCATTCCGACGCCTATCGCGGCGACACCGAAGGCCACGATCGAGGTGAAGAGCGATGACTGGAGGAACGCCGAGTTCATCGCCACCTCTCGCAGCGGGTCCTCCCTGTCCAATTCGGCATAGGTCAGGCCACCGGTGGTCTCCAATGTGTGCTTCTGGATGACAGCGGCCTGGCAATAGGCGGTGAATGGGTCTTGCACGGTTCGCCCGGGGAGACAGGCATCATCGGAGGTGACGATCTTCTGCTCGGCGAGTGTGTTGCTCACGACCACCCAGGTTCCGATACCTCCTATCACCAAAAGGACACCGAGGACGATCGAGGCGATGGATGCGGTCTTTCTCATGGTTTGACACCTTCCTAGGTGGATTGAGGTCAAACCTACTGCTTTGGATGCCCCCGGTGAGGGCCGAAAGTCACTTGCGCCCGGGGGTGGGGTCAGTGACCACCTTCGACGAGCATCGTGGCCGTCGCCACTGTGCCGAGGGCACCATCTGCCCGATAGACGATGCGCAAGCTCGTTGCGGCGGGCAGTCTGATCTCGAAACGCCGAAGAGGCTCGAGGGGGGCGCCCTTCGCCCATGGGCCATGATCCCTGACGATCCGCTCGTCCACCCACAGACCCGGTATGGCGGTCACGGCGTCATCGATCGACACCCCTCGGGGGAAGCCGGGGGAAAGCACATCGGCGTGGACGATCACTGCGTTGGCCGGGCCTTCGTTCCACAGTTCGAACGTGTCCGGGTGACCGGCGACTCGCTCGGCTCGCATCCTCGGCTTGGCTTGGTTGAGGACGATTCCGGCGAACACGATCCCGATCGCCGCAATGGCGATTATCGCGATCTCCATGGAAGGAATGCTAAGACGAGCATCAGCTCGATCAATGGTTCTATCGACCCGGGCCGGTGTGGTGGAGGGTGGCGGAGGCGGACGGGAATCGAACCCGCCAGGGGCCGATCTGACCCCTCACCGTTTTTTAAGACCGGGGGACCCACCAGGCGTCCGTACGCCTCCACGTTGGCCGCACGAGCTTAGGGACTGCCGGGATTCCGGCCATAAGGGTCGAACCCTCATCGAGCAAAATTGCGTGTGCCGGTACTATTCAAACCGGGATGCCTGAGCGTTCATTCGGAAGAACGGTGCGATATCGCCGCACCAAGATCGGGCTGAGCCAGGCTCAGCTGGGAGAATTGGTGGGTCGATCTGCCAGCTCTATCAGGAGCTGGGAACGAGATGTTGCCACACCCACCGATCCGTCGGTACTCACCGCACTCTCCGCGATCCTCGACATCGACGGACGCGCCTTGTTCGACAAGGCCGGGGTGGAGACACCAGCTGAAGAGACACATCCGACCGTCGAGGAGTCGCTGGCCAGCCTGGCCCCGCTCCCACTCGAGGAGCCGATCGAGGAGAAGATCGACCCGGACCCGTTGGTTGCCGCTGGTGCTGCAGCCTCGGTCCTGGCGCCTGATCTCGATGCTGATTTCGAACTCGAGGCAGAGGTCAAGGAGCACGTTCCATCTGAGCCGGAGCCCGAAGTCATCGAGCAGCCGGAGCCGGCGATTGATACATTCTCCTTGCCGCCGGACTCGGTGGCCAAGTCCGGAACGGTGGGAGCAGCCCCGATGACAACCTCCAATGAACCTGCCTATGTCAGCCCGCCCGAGCCCTATTTGATCACCGCCCCCACACCTCCGGTGGTCGAACCGTCCTACATGGAGGACGACAGCCAGCGACAGATGTACCGGGTTCGGAACCTGGCCACGGTGGTCCTGGTGGTCGCTCTCGCCATCATCCTCCTGTGGTCGTTGAGCAACGCGGTCGAGGCGGTGGGCTCGTGGTGGGAAGAGTTCACCAACACTCTGCGTCTCTGACGGCGCCCTAGCGTTGGCCCGACAGCCAACATGAGCATCGAAAAGGGAGTCGCCATCGTCGGTGGGGGACCGGCAGGTCTCTATTTGTCGATCCTCCTCAAACAGGCGCGTCCGGAGCTCGATGTCTCGGTCCATGAGCGAAACACGCCCCAGGACGCATATGGATTTGGGGTCGTTTTCTCCGACGAGACCCTGGACAACTTCGAGATGGCGGACCCGATCTCGCATCGGGCGATGACGCAAGAGTTCCGGCACTGGGGGGAGATAAAGACCCACCATCCCGAGGGTGCGGCGGTCATCTCTGGCGGCCACGGGTTTGCGGCAATAAGCCGTCGCGCCCTCCTCGAGACGTTGACCGAACGTGCCCGTCGGCTCGATGTCGACCTGCGCTTCTCGACGGAAGTCAAGAGGTTGGCGGACGTCGAATCGGTCGGGGTGATCGTTGGGGCCGACGGCGCCAACAGCATCGTGCGGCGGGAGCTGGCGTCTCATCTCAGCCCGTCGCTGGAGGCCGCTCGCAACAAATACATCTGGTTCGGCACTCCCAAGGTTTTCGACGAATTCAACTTCATCTTCGAAGACACGCCTTCGGGGATGGTGTGGGCCCACATCTACCCGTACAGCGACGAGGGCAGCACATTCATCGTGGAGATGCGTCCAGAGACCTGGTCGGCGCTCGGCTTCGACAAGACCGAGGATGAAATGTTCCCGCCAGGTGTGAGCGACGACTACGCCCTCCAGCGAAGTGAGGAAATCTTCGCCCCTCATCTCGACGGACTAGGTCTTCTCGGCAACAACTCCCGCTGGCTCCAGTTCCCCACGATCAGTTGTGAGCGATGGCATCACGGCAACGTCGTGCTGATCGGCGACGCCATTCACACTGCGCATTTCTCGGTGGGTTCAGGCACCAAGCTGGCCATGGAGGACGCCATCGCTCTCGCCGGGTTGCTCCTCGCCCGCCACCCTCTGGACACAGCCTTCGACCGGTACGAGGAGATGCGCCGGCCCGAGGTCGAGAGTCTGCAACGGGCCGCCAAGGCGAGCCGGAACTGGTTCGAGGGCGCCGATCGCTACCGGAACCTCGACCCTGAGCAGTTCGTGTTCAGCATGCTGACCCGAAGCCAGCGGATCACCTACGACAATCTGCGGGTCCGTGACCCCGGGTACATGGCTCGGGTCGACGCCTGGTACGCAGCCTCGGAGCACTCATGTCCCACGTTTGTCGGGCCCGACGTGCCTCCCATGTTCCATCCATTCGGGGTGCGCGGCCTCGAGTTGGCCAACCGCATCGTCGTGTCGCCGATGGACCAGTACAGCGCCGACGATGGGGTGCCAAATGAATGGCACCTGGTCCATCTGGGCAGCCGGGCCGTAGGCGGCGCCGGGTTGGTGATGACCGAGATGACCTGTGTGTCACCCGAGGGCAGGATCAGCCCCCGGTGCACCGGTCTTTGGAACCGGGAGCAGGCGGACGCCTTCACGCGGATCGTCGACTTCGTCCACATCCACACCGAAGCCCGCATCGGTCTCCAGATCGGGCACTCGGGGCGCAAGGGATCGACCAAGTTGATGTGGGAAGGGGACAGCGAGCCCCTCGCCGAGGGCAATTGGGAGATCATGGCGCCATCCCCGATCCGCTACCGGCCCGATAGCCAGGTGCCCCGGGAGATGACCCGGGCCGATATGGACCGCGTACGGGACCAGCACGTCGCCTCGGCCCGGTTCGGAGGCGACGCCGGATTCGATCTGCTCGAGCTCCACTACGCACATGGATATTTGCTGTCCAGCTTCCTAACCCCTCTGGCCAATCAGAGGAATGACCGATACGGGGGCTCGGCCGAGAACAGGATGCGATATCCACTCGAGGTGTTCGAAGCGGTGCGTGAGGTGTGGCCCGTTGAGAAGCCGATCTCGGTGCGGATCTCGGCGACGGATTGGGTTGATGGAGGGTTCGATGGCGACGATGCGGTGGCGTTCGCGGCGAACCTGAAAGAACGGGGCTGTGACATGATCGACGTGTCAACCGGTCAGACCACGATCGATGCCGACCCCGAGTACGGGCGGCTCTATCAGACCCCATATTCGGATCGGATTCGCAACGAAGTTGGGATCGCCACCATGACAGTCGGAGCCGTCTCCAGCATCGACGACGTTCACAACATCCTGGTCGCCGGTCGGGCGGATCTCTGCCTGTTGGCGCGTCCCCACATCGTCGACCCCTACTGGACTCTCAACGCGGCCATCGACCTCGGGTACGACGGCCACACGTTCCCCAACCAGTATCTCGCCGGTCTGGGGACAAGGCGTCGGGAGCAAGACCCGATCTCCCCGGACGTCTTCCGGCGGGCAACGTAATCGGGTCCTGGCCTCGTCTGAAAACCCCTCACCAATTCGCCCGAGTTGTGGCAGACTGTCTCCACCAGAGAAAGGAGGTGGTCCTAGGTTGTGTGAAAGTCTTTGGACTCTGGAGGTGGTCGAGCGCTGAGCGGCGCTGACCGCAGCCGCCGCTCGTCCGTCAGGACAGGTGGCGACTCCAAACTCGGACCACCCGGCTCTGGATACCGCGAACCTCGTCCATTCGTGGCGGCATAACACGCCGAAGCAATGCCATAGCTGATCCTCAAACGAAGGGCCCTCGATACGTCGGGGGCCCTTCTATTTCCTCCCCAGGAGCGAAGCGACGTGGGGGAGGTGGTCGTTGAAGGCGACATAGGGGGCCTTCAGGTGTCGAAGCCCCGCTCCGCCATCCAATCATCGTTGAAGATCTTGGAGAGATAGCCCCGCCCTGAATCGGGCAGGATCACCACCACTAATTTCTGTGGGTCTTCCTCGGACACCTGCAGGGCTCCGTGGGCCGCCATACCGCAAGAGCCACCGACCAGGATGCCCTCCTCCCGGGCCAACCTCCTCGTCATC
>JBEVIF010000135.1:0-3320 GCA_040510795.1 Acidimicrobiia bacterium | reverse complement strand
ATACATGCGGTGGGCTCTCGACCTGGGGTCGACAAGGGTCCTCGCCCTGTTTCTCGAGACGATCCGTGATCCGGATGGGTTTCGTCAGGCCCTCGCCCGAGCCGACGACATGGACGTGCCCGTCGTCGCTTTGAAAGTGGGCGCTACCAGCAAAGGCCGGGAGGCGGTTGCCACGCATTCAGAGGGTCTCGCTGGTGATGACGCCGTCTACGAGGCGCTCTTCGAGGCTCATGGCGTCCACCGCGTGTGGAGCATGGACGAGATGGCCGACACCGTCGAGTTATTCGCCTCCGGCCGCAGGGCGACCGCATCGGGTCTCGCCGCCGTCCATGACTCGGGCGGCGAGAGGGCGCTCCTCATCGACACCGCCGATCGGGTCGGTGTCGCGCTGCCGCCACTGGGGGAGAGGGCGACGAGGCGGCTGTCGCGGATCCTCGACCCCGGTCTCGAGCCCGTCAACCCGATCGACGCTTGGGGCACGGGCCGGGACGCTGAGGAAGTTTTCGTCGAATGTCTGCAAGCTGTCGCCGACGACCCTGCGGTCGGGGCGGTCGCTTTCTGCGTCGACCTCACCGCCGAGGAGAAACCCGACTACGCCTATTCCGACGCCGCGTTCACGGTGGCCGGCCTCACCGGCAAGCCGCTGATGGTGCTTTGCAATCTGACGACGACGGTCGATCCGGCTCAGGCCGAGCGACTTCGGGAGGGGGGAATTCCGGTCCTGGAAGGCACCGAGATTGGGCTCCGAGCCATACGTCATTTGCTTGATCGTCACGAACGATCGATACGACCGCCGCTGTTGTCGAGACTCAGCACTCGGTCCGACCAGGTGCCGATGGTGGCGGGCGATGCCGCCGCTCTACAAGTGCTGGACTCGTATGGCATCCCGGTGCCGCGCTTCGAGGTTGCTGGCGATGAGGCTGCGCTATTGGACGCGGCAAAGCGGATCGGATACCCGATCGTCTTGAAGACCGCTGAGCCGGTTGATCACAAGACAGAGCAGGGCGGAGTCGTGGTCGGCCTCGAACACGAAGCCAGGCTCGGGGACGCATACCGGGATCTGGCGTCCAGGCTCGGGCCCCGGGTCTTGGTGGCTGAGCAGATCCCGCACGGGGTGGAGATCGGCCTCGGAATGGTCGACGACGAGCAGTTCGGCCCTGTCGTGATCATTTCGGCCGGGGGCGGTCTCATAGAGACCATGGCGGATCGGATAGCAGTGTTGCCACCAATCGACAGAGCAGGGGCGTTGCGAGCCCTCGACCGGCTACGGATCCGCCATATTCTCGACGGGGTCCGAGGGCGGCCACCCTCTGACATCGACGCACTGGCCGAGGTCATTGCCCGGTTCTCCGAGATGGCCGCAGATGGAGCCAGGCAGGTCGGGGCCATGGACGTCAATCCTGTAATCGCCGGACCAGCTGGAGCGGTGGCGGTCGATGCGTTGATCAAGGCGCGATGAGCAGCCCGGTCCTTCTCGTCGAAGACTCTGGGCCGATACGCCGTCTCACCCTGAACCGACCGAAGAAGCTGAACGCCCTCGACTCGGCCATGGTGGAGGCATTGTCCGAAGCTCTGGGTATCGCGGCGGACGACGTCAGGGTCAGGGTGATCGTGATAGCCGGGGCCGGTCGCTCGTTCTGCGCCGGCTACGACCTGTCTGAGGACTCCGGGTCGGAGAGTGCCCTGGACGGTCTCTCACAGAGTCTCGATCGTTTGTTCGAGGTCTTCGACCACCCGCGGCCGATCATCGCCCAGGTGCATGGTCACTGTCTCGCCGGCGGGTGCGATCTGATGATGATGTGCGACCTGGCCGTGGCGTCGGACGATGCCGTGTTCGGACAGCCCGAGATCCGGTTTGGCTCGACGGTGGTGGCCCAGGTGATGCCCTGGCTCATCGGTGCCCGCCGGGCCAAGGAGATGATCATGACCGGGCACGACCGGCTGGACGCCGTGGAAGCGCGTCGCATCGGCCTGGTGAATCGGGTAGTTCCCCGCCTAGACCTCGAAGCGGAGACAATGCGTTTGGCCGGAGAACTGGCTGTGGTCGATCCCGCAGTGATGACTCTCACCAAGCGGGCCATCAACCGATCCTGGGAAGCTGCCGGATTTCGTCAGGCTCTCATCGAGGGCGTCGAGCTGGGGGCCGAGATCGAAGCCGCCCGAGTTCCCGAACGCGAGGATTTCGACCGCATCGCAGCAAACGAAGGTCTCAAGGAGGCGATCCGCTGGCGGGATCAGCGGTTCGAGGGCTAGCTCTCCTCCGCCCGCTGCGCGTATCGCTGGGCGAAGATGATCGGGATGAACGTGATGATGATCACGAATACTGCGACCACGTTGGTGACCGGGCGGTTCCTGGGTCGGACCAGCGAGGAGAAGATCCAGATCGGAAGTGTCTGCTGGTTCCCTGCCGTGAAGGTGGTGACGATGATCTCGTCGAAGGAGAGCGCGAAGGCCAGCATCCCCCCTACCACCATCGCCGGGGCGAGCTGGGGGAGGAGCACATGGCGAAAGGTCTGCCAGCCACGCGCACCCAGGTCCATCGACGCCTCGAGGATGTTCGGTGAGGTGCGCCGCATCCTGGCGATGACGTTGTTGAAGGCCACCGCAACGCAGAACGTGGCGTGTCCGACCACGAGTGTCCAGAACGAAAACGTGAGATCGCCGAGATTGATCGCGGACCGAAGGGCGATCCCGGTGATGAGCCCCGGGAGGGCGATGGGGAGGATGATGAAGAGGCTGAGCGTGTTCTTCCCGAAGAAGTTGGTTCTCCACACCGCCGCCGCGGCGAGGGTGCCCACGATCAGGGCGATCACGGTAGAGATGGCGGCTACCCGGAGCGAGAGGCCTAGCGCCGCCCTGATCTCAGAGTTCTGCCAGGCCACTCCGAACCAATCTGTCGTGAGGCCGGGAGGCGGGAACCGAAAGCTCGCCGATTCGGTGGTGAAGGCGTAGAGGAAGACGAAGAGGATCGGGACATGCAAGTAGGCGAGGGTGAAACCCGCCGCCAGTTTCAACCCGAGGCTCGCCTTGGTCCTCACAATGCCTCGAAGGCCCCGAAGCGCCGGGCCGCCGTCAGATAGACCGCCATCACCGCGATCGGGATGAAGGAGAACGCTGCGGCGAGCGGAAGGTTGCCCGCCACCCCTTGATAGGAGTAGATGGCAAGCCCGATGAACGGGCTGGAGTCCCCGATGATCGTCGGGATGATGTAGTCGCCAAGCGTCAGGGAGAACGTGAAGATCGAGCCTGCGGCGACGCCGGGAATGGCCATCGGCCACGTCACCTTTCGGAATGTGACCGCGGGTCGCGCTCCGAGGTCA
>JBEVIF010000134.1:0-3614 GCA_040510795.1 Acidimicrobiia bacterium | reverse complement strand
GTTCCCGCTGCTGGACGGCACTCCCGACGAATGGCAGGTGCTGCTCCGGCTGGGGGCAACGGTGTCCGGGCAGGGGAGCGACGCCGACTTGCACGCATTGGATGATGGCGTTTTCGGGATCACGGTCGGCTCGGCGGTTGGCAATCCCCAATCGTCGATCTATGGGCGCGACCCCGAGGAGATCTTCTCGGCGACAACCGGAGACGGCGAAGAACTTCTCAGGGGCCCGGAGAGGATCCTCGACTTCTTGGTCCGCAGCGGCCCCTATGGCGATGGGTATGGGGCAGATCCCGAGGGGTTGACCCTGGAGCGCCTGAAAGAAGCGCCGCATGGAATCGACCTCGGCCCGCTCCACTCTCGCCTGCCGGGAGACCTGTGCACCCCGTCGGGGAAGGTCGAGCTAGCGCCCGAGTATCTCTTGAGCGACGTTGCGAGGCTCCGTGAGTCCGCGGCCCGTGTGCCCAACGGCGGCTTCCTCCTCATCGGGCGGAGGCACATCCGGTCCAACAACTCGTGGATGCACAACATCGATGTGCTGGTCAAGGGCAAGGAGCGGTGCACCCTTCAGATCAGCGATGAGGATGCGCAACGGCTTGGTCTGAGCGGCGATGCGCGGGTCAAGGTGTCGTCGGCGGCAGGGACGCTCACCGTCCCGGTCGAGGTCACCGACTCGATCATGCCCGGCGTTGTCAGCCTGCCCCACGGCTGGGGCCATGACCTCGAGGGCTCGGCGCTCTCGGTGGCCGCCGAAAGACCCGGGGTCAACACCAACCGCCTCTCCACCGGCGCCATGGACCCGGTCTCGGGTAACGCCATCCTCAATGGGATCCCGGTCGAGGTGGTCCCGGTCTGAGTCGGTTCGGGGCGGGCTAGGTTGCGCCCATGGAGACATGGGATGCGATCACAGCGCGGCGAGCCACCAAGGAATACAGCAACAAACCGCTTGCAGAATCCGACCTGGAGCGGATCCTCGAAGCAGGCCGCCGCGCCCCGTCCGGAAGCAACAGCCAGCGATGGGATTTCATCCTGATTCGGGACCGTTCCCAGTTGGAGAAGATCTCTCATGTCTGGCAAGGCGCTGCCCACATCGCCAATGCCGCCGCTGCTGTGGCCCTGGTCGCTCCGTTCAGTGACGAGCTACGTCTAACTGCCGTGATCAATTACGACCTGGGGCAGGCCGCGATGTCGATGATGATCGCAGCCGCCGATCTCGGGATCGGGAGCAGGACCGCCTCGGTCCACGACTACGAACTGGCATCCGAGATCCTCGGCCTCCCCGACGACCGGCGTCTCACCTGGCTGCTCGGGCTCGGCTATCCAGGGGACCGGCCGCTGAAGCCCATCAAGAACCCCGCCCGCCGCCCGCTCGACGAGGTGGTCCACCACGATCGATGGTGACGAAGATGGGCCTGGATCCGATCAGCCGCTCGATCCCGATAGACGGGCCACTCGATCTCAAGGCGACCCTGCGACCCCTGCATGGATGGTTCGCCGATGACGGCTGGTGGCTGACGGCGCGCACCCCGCTTGGCCCGGGCTCGCTTCGCATGAGACGAACCAAGCACGAGCTCTTTGGCGACGCCTGGGGTGACGGCGGGCCATGGCTGCTCGACCGTCTCGACGCAATCGCCGGGCTCGACGACGACCCAACGGAATTCGAAACCGATCATCCAATGGTCGGAGAGCTGCATCGACGTCACCCGGGCTGGCGTTTCGGGAGGACTGATCTGGTGTTCGATGCCCTGGTGCGTGCGATCTGCGGCCAGAAGGTGACGGGCGAACAGGCGACAGCGGCGCTCCGGGGTCTGCGGCGCCAGTTCGGCGATCCGGCTCCGGGGCCGCGGGAGCTACGTTTGCCACCCGACCCGGAGCCGATGGCACGTGCCCCTTACTGGGTCTATCACGGGTTGCACCTGGAGAAGCGACGGGCCGACCTCCTCAGAAGGGTGGCAGCCACCGCGGCCCGCATCGACAAATCGCGATATGCGACCCCACCAGAAGCCGCGGCTCAGCTGGCTTCGATCCAGGGGGTGGGACTGTGGACGGTGTCCAAGACCCTCGCGATTTCCCACGGCGACGCCGACCAGGTCGACGTAGGCGACTTTCATCTCAAGCACATCGTGGTCTATCACCTGACCGGCCGGCCGCGGGGAACCGACGAGGAGATGCTGGAGCTGCTCGAGCCATTCCGCCCTCATCGGGGACGGGTGACCCGGCTCCTCCATACCCTGGGCCATGAGCCCAGCTTCGGCCCTCGTGTTGCGGCGAGGGACATCACCCGGAGTTGAGTGAGGGTTCCTCGGGCACCTGCTCGATCGGCCTGAGCAGAACCACGGCGGAGATAGCGACCATGATCAGCAGGAGATAGAAGAGGCTCGTCGGCAGGGCGGAGCAGATGAACATCCCGACCCAACCGATTGCCCGGATCATCGGTGCCCGGAACCTCGGCGGACCGTCGATGCTCAGCAGGAAGAGGAAGCCGCCGACGGCGCCGGATACTCCGAACCCGAGGACCACGACCAACATCCAGGGTGGCTCATACGTGTTGGAAGCAGTGACCGCTTCGAACAGATTGATCGTGACCATCCACGCTCCATAGAGGAGCACGACCAGGCCAGTGAGCCTCGCGAAGAAGCGCATCTCCAGGTCATCCTACGATCCGGGCCGATGATCACCTATCGCACCGGTAACGACCTCGACCTGGATGACATGATCGAGCTCTACGTCGACTCGACCCTCGGAGAGCGACGCCCGGTCGGCGATGAGGGGCGAATGGCCCGGATGCTGGAGGAGGCGGATCTGGTGATCACTGCCTGGGACGGGAATCTGATGGTAGGAATCTCGCGCTGTGTCACCGACTGGGTCTACTGCACGTATCTCTCCGACCTCGCCGTGCGAGCCGAATACCAGGGCCAGGGGATCGGCAAGGAACTAGTTCGTCTCACCCGTGAGGCGACCCCCGACGCCACCGTGATCCTCCTCGCTGCGCCGGCCGCGGTCGATTACTACCCCAGGATCGGGATGACCCGCCACGACAGCGCCTGGGTCCTTTGGCCGGGGGAGCAGCCCGTCTAGTCCCGCTCCAACCAGGTGACGATCAGGTCCCCGACGACGTCGGGATGATGCATCTCGTTGTGACGCGCCCCCTCGACCACCTCGACCACCGCCTCGGATCCCGCACCGCTGAGGGCTTCGGCGAAGTCGGTGGCGAAGCTGAGATCGATCAAACCGTCCTCTTCGCCGTGCATGATCAGACTGGACAGATCTGGGTTGTTCGCCACCTGGTTCAGGGGATTCCCGGCCTGCCACAATTCCGGGTCCTCATTGGGTGGGACGCCGAAGAATGGCACGATCAGCGGCCCGATCCGGGCAACGTCATTGGGGCCGGCCAGACCGACCAGCCTGTCCGGGATCACGGGTTCAGCCAGCGGGCATTCAGTGCCATACACATCGGTGTCTAGAGCGACCAGTGCGGCCAGATGGGCCCCAGCCGAATGCCCAACAACGGTGACGGTGCCGTCGCTGTCGGGATGATCAGCTGCATTGCGGACGGCACACGCGACATCGTCGACCGCCACCGGGAAGCCAGCGATGCCATTCGACAACGTGTATCC
>JBEVIF010000133.1:0-4841 GCA_040510795.1 Acidimicrobiia bacterium | reverse complement strand
GGTGAACGTTGGCTCGACGAAGCTGCCCACCGGTCCGACGATGGTGTTCTCGAGCGTGGCATGAAGCGCGTCGCTGTCGAAGGCGACGCCGATCTCGCCACCGCCGATATCGAAGCGGAGATGTGACTGCAGGACGGCGGGGCTCAGTGTCGCAGTCTTGCCGTCCACCGAGATGTCGACCCCCTCACCGGTCAGGCCGTTGAGCCGCTCGACGGTCTCTCCGGCGACCTCGTCAGACACGCTGGGGTGGATCTCCTCCACATCGATGTCGAGGCGGTCTGGGGGAGCGATGAGGTCCACCTCACCGAGCTGATCGACTATCGAGTCGATGTTGGCCTCGGTCCCTATGACCCCGGGGATCAAGACGAGTTGGCCACCGCCGTCGGGCTCGACCTTTGGCTCGGTGACCACGACGGGAGTGAGCCCGGGGTGATTGTCGAGCGCCTTTCGTGCCTGATCCGGGTCGAAGGCCCACTGCTCCTCGATTTCGTCGGTAGCTACACCACCAACGGCCCATGACGAGAACTGCCGCCACACCGAGCCCTCATGTCGGGCGGCAAGAACGGCGGCTGCTGTGGCCTGCTGGTCGTAGGAGAAGCCGATTGTCCCGAGGGGGACGGCGAGCTCGCCCTCCCCGTAATCGATCATGACCTGCCGTTCCAGGATCTCAGAGGAGCGATCGGCCACCGTCGACTGGACGCCGGGAGGGGTGACGCCTTCCATTGGCTCGCCCGCGTAGCTCACGTTGTTCGCCACCACCACACCGTGATTGGACACGTGTTGGGACCATCCCACCCCGGCCAGGGCGAACATGATCAGAACGAGCGCAAGGAACGCCCAGGAGAAGATGGAGAGCGGAGCAGCATGCTTGGCCAAGGTGCCCGGTCATGGTATTGAGATCTGGTCGTAGTGCCCGGCACCTGAGCCCGCGATCACGCCCCCGCGCAAAGCCTTGACGGTCTTCTCGGCGCCGCTGTATGCTGACCACCGACCTACGGGTCCGGGACTGCCGCAACGCTCGTCTGGACGAAGCCGATGCGGCGGTTTCGACAACTGAAGATTTCAATTGGAGGCATGCTGACGCGTCTGTTAGCATGCCTTGTCTGCGTTACTTAGACCTGATCCGGATCCCTCAGGAGGCCCCCCTTGGTTTTGCGCGTTGCTGAGCGCTTTTCATTTGGAAAAATCCCCGAAGTACTACCTCTTCCCGACCTCCTTGCAGTCCAACACGAATCCTTCAAGTGGTTCCTCGACGAGGGTTTCCGCGAGATCTTCGAAGAGATCAGCCCCATCGAGGACTTCACAGGGTCACTCGCCCTCGAACTGACCGACCATCGCTTCGGCGAGCCCCAGATGAGCCTCGAGGAGGCCAAGGAGCGGGATTCCAACTACGCCATGCCCTTGTTCGTCACCGCCCGTTTCATGAACAAGCAGACGGGTGAGATCAAGGAGCAGCAGGTCTTCCTCGGAGACTTTCCGATCATGACCGACAAGGGCGTGTTCATCATCAACGGAACGGAGCGAGTCATCGTCTCCCAGTTGGTGCGCTCCCCGGGCATCTATTTCGACAAGACCCCCGACAAGACCTCCGACAGGGAGATCTTCTCGGGCAAGATCATCCCGGGGCGCGGTGCGTGGCTCGAGTTCGACACAGACAAGAAGGACACCATCGGTGTCCGGGTCGACCGCAAACGCCGGCAGTACATCACCGCCTTCCTCAAGGCGCTCGGCATTGCCGAGACGGACGAAGAGATCCTGGCGATGTTCGACGGCGCCGAGTCGATCAAGAACACCATCGAGAAGGACACCGCCCATTCCAAGGAAGAGGCGTTGCTCGACCTCTACCGGAAGTTGCGTCCTGGTGAGCCGACCACGGTCGAGTCGGCCCGCGGTCTCATCCAGACTCTTTTCCGCAACCCGAAGCGGTATGACCTGACCAGGGTCGGTCGCTACAAGATCAGCCAGAAGTACCGGGAGGACACTCCGACCGATTACCGGGCCGAGGGCCTCCAGCTGTTGCGCGACGAGGACATCATCGACGCCATCAAGTACCTGGTGGCGCTCCACGCCGGCCAGACCACGATGACGACGCACACCGGAACCGAGGTCGCGGTCAACACCGACGACATCGACCACTTCGGCAACCGGCGCATCCGCACAGTCGGCGAGCTGGTCCAGAACCAGGTTCGTGTCGGGCTCACCCGTCTCGAGCGAGTGGTCCGGGAGCGCATGACTACCCAGGACCCGGATGCGATCACCCCGCAGAGCCTGATCAACATCCGTCCGGTCACAGCCGCGATCAAGGAGTTCTTCGGGACCTCACAGCTTTCCCAGTTCATGGACCAGCCCAACCCGCTGGCCGGGCTCACCCACCGTCGCCGTCTCTCGGCGCTCGGTCCCGGTGGGCTCTCACGTGAGCGGGCCGGGTTCGAGGTCAGGGACGTCCATCCATCTCACTACGGGCGGATGTGCCCCATCGAGACCCCGGAGGGCCCGAACATCGGTCTGATCGGCTCCCTCGCCTCGTACGCCAGGGTCAACGAGTTCGGATTCATCGAGACCCCCTACCGCAAGGTCGAGGCCGGCAAGGTCACCACCAAGGTCGAGTACCTGACTGCGATCGAGGAGGAGCGATTCGTCATCGCCCAGGCCAACGCCCCCCTCAAGGAGGACAGCACGTTCCAGAACCCGAAGGTGCTGGTGCGGCGCGCCGGCGGCGGTGGAGACGTCGAATACATCCCGGCCAAGGACGTCGACTACATGGATGTCTCCCCGAAACAGATCGTTTCGGTCTCGACCTCACTCATCCCGTTCCTCGAGCATGACGATGCCAACCGCGCCCTGATGGGCTCGAACATGCAGCGTCAGGCGGTGCCCCTCCTCAAAGCCGACGCCCCGCTGGTCGGTACTGGAGTCGAGCAGCGAGCCGCCCAGGACTCGGGCGACATGGTCATTTCCCCCGTTGATGGCGAGGTGGTCGAGGTCACCGGTGACGAGATCGTCGTCAAGGAGAAGGAGACCAACAAGAAGCACACCTTCGTCCTCGACAAGTTTCGTCGTTCCAATCAGGGCACCTGCATGAACCACAAGCCGCTCGTTCGCGAGGGCGACACGGTCAAGGTTGGCGACGTCCTCGCAGACGGGCCATCGACGGAGACCGGTGAGCTCGCTCTCGGGAGGAACCTGCTGGTCGCGTTCATGCCGTGGCAGGGTCACAACTTCGAAGACGCCATCATCATCTCCGAGCGTCTCGTCAAAGACGACGTCCTCACATCGATCCACATCGAGGAGCACGAGATCGATGCCCGGGACACCAAGCTCGGTGCTGAGGAGATCACCAGGGACATTCCCAACGTCCCCGAGGAGGTCCTGGCCAACCTCGATGAGGAGGGGATCATCCGCGTCGGCGCCGAGGTGGGGCCCGGCGACTATCTGGTGGGCAAGGTCACCCCCAAGGGTGAGACCGAGCTGACCCCCGAGGAGCGCCTGCTGCGCGCCATCTTCGGTGAGAAGGCACGCGAAGTCCGTGACACGTCTCTCAAGGTCCCCCATGGCGAGACCGGCAAGGTGATCGCCGTGAAGGTCTTCAAGCGGGCCGAGGGTTACGACCTCCCGCCCGGGGTCAACGAGCTGGTTCGCATCTATGTCGCCCAGCAGAGGAAGATCTCCGAGGGCGACAAGCTGGCGGGCCGCCATGGCAACAAGGGAGTCATCTCCAAGGTCCTCCCCGAGGAGGAGATGCCCTTCCTGGCCGACGGAACCCCTGTGGACATCATTCTCTCCCCGCTCGGTGTGCCCTCCCGGATGAATCTCGGGCAGGTCCTCGAGACCCATCTCGGCTGGGCTGCCGCGCAGGGCTGGGAGCCTTTCGAAGGGAAGAGCCCGGCGGTCGGTGGCGTCAAGCCGTGGACAAAGGTGGCGACGCCGGTGTTCGACGGCGCCCGCGAGGACGAGATCATGCAGGTGATCCAGAGTGCCCGGCCCAACCGGGACGGCGATCGCCTGGTCGGTGACGACGGGAAGGCCTACCTCATCGATGGCCGCACAGGCGAGCCCTTCGACAGCCCGGTCACGGTCGGATACATCTACATGTTGAAACTCGTCCACCTGGTCGACGAGAAGATCCACGCCAGGTCGACTGGCCCCTACAGCATGATCACCCAGCAGCCGCTCGGTGGTAAGGCACAGTTCGGTGGTCAGCGGTTTGGCGAGATGGAGGTGTGGGCCCTCGAGGCCTATGGCGCCGCCTATGCCCTCCAGGAGCTGCTCACCATCAAGTCCGACGATGTCCAGGGCCGGGTCAAGGTCTACGAAGCGATCGTGAAGGGCGACAACATCCCTGAGCCAGGCATCCCGGAGTCGTTCCGGGTGCTGGTCAAGGAGATGCAGAGCCTCTGCCTCAACGTAGAGATGCTCTCCGCCGGTGAGGAGGTCGAGCTGAGGGAGCTCGAGGAGGAGTCCTATCGCTCGGTGGAGACCCTCGGCATCGACCTGAGTCGACCCGAGCGCCCAGATAGCGAGTAATGAGTTTCACACCACCCACCACCCAAAACCACGAACGAAGTGAGTGACATTGGCGCAGCAACTTTTCGATGAGATAAAGATCGGCCTGGCCTCCAGCGACCAGATCAGGGCCTGGTCGTACGGCGAGGTCAAGAAGCCGGAGACGATCAACTACCGCACCCTCCGCCCCGAGAAGGAGGGCCTGTTCGACGAGCGCATCTTCGGTCCCCAGCGGGACTGGGAGTGCTACTGCGGCAAGTACAAGAGGATCCGCTACAAGGGGATCATCTGCGAGCGCTGCGGGGTCGAGGTGACACGCTCCAAGGTACGGCGTGAGC
>JBEVIF010000132.1:0-4480 GCA_040510795.1 Acidimicrobiia bacterium | reverse complement strand
TCGCCCTCGCAGTTGAGCACGGCGTGAGGGCGCCCACTCCGATCTGGATCGACAGGATCGGGTTGTTCCCGGAGCGGGCCATCGTCATCTCACATGTCGAAGGGGGCGTGCTCCTGAGCCCAGCAAGTCCAATCGACTGGGCGGCTCAACTCGCGAAAGCACTAGTAGCCATCCATCGGATTCAACCTGCGTCCGTGGATCGGGACCTCTTCCCGGTACTGACCAACACCGACGGTCACCAGTCAGAGACGGAAACGCTCGCAGCGCTTGGCCGACACCCACTAGGCATGGATCTCTGGAGGAAACGTCTCGAGACTCTGGCCACGCTGAAACCGGAGGCACAGGTGTACGTCCATTCTGATTTCTGGCCCGGTAACACGCTATGGGTCGAGGACGAGCTCGCCGCGGTACTCGATTGGGAGGGAGGTGCCATCGCCGACCCCGCCCTGGATGTCGCCTACTGCGCATTCGACATGCAGCTGTTGGGGTTGAACGAGGCGGCCGAGAGTTTCGTCGAAGTCTACCGGGAGCACTCGGGGCGAGCCCTCGAGAATCTGCGGTATTGGGAGCTGCTAGCTCTCTCTCGTCCGATGCCCGACATCGAAATGTGGGTGCCAGCATGGCAGGCGATGGGGGTCGAGATCAGCGCCAACGAGGCCAGACAACGACATGCGGCGCTGATCACAGCCGCTCTCGAATCGTGACTTCCATGTCACACATCGTGACCGACGCGCCGCACTTGCATACGCGGAAGGGAAGAGGCCCTCACCGGCCTCTCCCCTTCGTCGAGCAGGTGTTCAGGCTCCGAAGGCCTGCTCGAAATCGGCTCTGAACTCGGGCGTCGACTCGCCACTGAACCCGCAGTAGTTGACATTCCCGTCATAAGCCGTGATCAGGTACTGACCGCCGGTCTCGAAGGGGATCCCGCCGATCAGCGCCACCATTCCGGGAGGTGCGTTGAGCACGACCTCGCCGGCGTCGCCACCCTTGAACCAGTGGTCGACATCGAGAGTGATCGTGGCGCCGTCGACAGATGTCACGGTCCCTTCGAAGGCGAGGGGCGCCCTGGCCAGCTCCTCGACGCTGAACATGATGCACGACGCCATCGCATCCTCACCTGCCGCGTTCAATTCCAAGGGCGGTCCGGCGGCAACCGGGTCGGTCCCACCACCGGTGAAGGCGATCACGCCCCCAACGGCCAGGACGAGCGCGGCGGCGGCCGCGATCCCGACGAGCCAGCGGTTGGACTTCTGTTCCGGCCCGGTCTCGGGTTGTTCTATGACTGGTGTGCTCATGATGCCCTCCAAGAGCTCTCTGGACGGTGGTTCCGTGTCCACGCCTGGGTGCATCGGATCGAGACGGGCTAGCCGTTCACGTAGCTGGTCTGTCATCGTCGATTCTCCTCGGCGGTTTCATCCCCTATGTGTCCGGGAGCGGAGGGATCCTGTCGGACCATCGCATCGGCCAACTTCTTCCGAGCACGGCTGAGCCGAAGACTCACCGCGTTCGCGGTGCTGCCCAGAGTCAGGGCGATTTCCCGCGGCTCGAGTTGCTCCCATGCCCAGAGACGGAGGATCTCTTGGTCGGCGACAGGCAAGCCTGCCAACGCCTCGGCGAGCTCAGGATCCTCCAGTTGCCCTGCCGGGTCGTCGTCTCCGACCTGGGACCGCTCTGCCTCGAGTCGCTCGACCAATTTCAGTTGCCGCGAAGCGGCGCGGCGGTGATTCGAGACTGTTCGCCTTGCAACGCCATAGGACCAAGGCAGGGCGGCGCCCTCGGGCACATCCTCGAGACGACGCCACATGGTGAGCAGGACATCGGAGAGGACATCGCCCGCTTCGTCGCCCGTGACGCGACGACGTATGTAGCGCTGCAAAGGGTCGTGCACATCGGCGACGAGCGCTTCGAAGCGGTCTCGCCGCTCATCTTCGGAGCTCACCAGCACTCAATGTCCGGCATAGGGCGGATTCTGTCACCGTTCATAGGTCCGCGGACCCATGCAGTTCCTTCCTTCTACTGACGAATCATCGATCAGCAGCAAGGCCAAGTGCCAGGATCCGCTCGGCTCCCCCCGACCGAGATCCTCCCTGAGAACCAGGTGCGGTGCCACCACCCCGCACCTGGTTCGCCTGCTTTCCGCCTCACTGCCAGCGGCAATTCGCGACTAGACCAGACCAGTAGTGGCTAGCTGCGGGCTGAGTGCGTCGACACCCGCCTCGGTGAAAGCTGCGGCCACCCTTTCCCTCGAGTCGCTCGTACAGAAGGCAATGACCGACGGCCCCGCCCCGGACCGGGCGGCATGGAGGGCGCCGGCGCGCTTCCCAACCTCGATGAGACCTGCCACCTCGGGTGAGATCTCATCTCGGGGTTGCTCATGGATCTCGTCCCCATGCGCCGCCCCCAGAAGGTCCGGGTCGCCGGTGATGAGACCAGCGGTGAGGGCAGAGACTCGTGACAGGCTGCGAAGGACCCGGTCCTGGGGATGGGAATGTTCGATCACCCGCCGCGCCTGCTCCGTGAGAAGATGACTGTCGGGCACCGCGAGGACCACCTGGAGCCCGGGGTGGATCGGTAGTCGGAGTGGCATACCCTCCGCCGGAACCAGCGCCAGGCCGCCGTAAACCGCGGCAGCGACGTTGTCTGCATGCCCCTCCAGTTCCACGGCGAGTCGGTAGACCCGATCGTGGCTTGGTTTCTCTCCGGTCAGGCGTAGGGCAGCGGCGATGCCGGCGACGGAGGCTGCGGCCGATGACCCCAGACCCTTACCGATCGGGATCTCGGCATCGACCTGGAGCGCAAGTGGGAACCCGTCACCTACGACACCACGGGCAGCACTGATCACCCTGTCTCCCTCCTCGGGCCCGGGCTGGTACCTCCCGATGTGGTCGACACTCCAATCATCGGCACGACTGGCCTTCACCGCACAGCGGATCTCGATTGCCAATGCCAGGCAATCGAAGCCTGGGCCCAAATTGGCCGAGGTCGCCGGTGCCGAAGCAGACGCGGAGTGAAGGTCCTGGCTCACGCACGCAGACTATTCAGGGTTAGCGTGACCGGGAGTGGGCGACATCTTCGACTTCGAGAACCTGCTCCCCGAGCTGATCCTCGGTCTCGGCCTCGCCCTCCTCGTCGGCAACGGGCTCGCCTGGTGGCGGCATCGCCAGGGAAAGACACCGGCGGGAGTGGAAAACCCCGAATACCGCGGGGGTCGTGTCGCGTTTCTGGTGCTCGTTGGAGTCCTGATGACGACCTGGGGAGCGGTCTCCTTGCTCACCTAGCATCCGATTCCATGGCGACCAGCGGTGGAACAAGAGCGATCATCGCCGCGATGCTGGCAAACGCCGGGATCGCGGTGGCCAAGTTCGTCGCATATGTGGTCACCGGATCCGCCTCGATGCTCGCCGAGTCGATCCACTCGGTCGCCGACACATCCAACCAAGGGCTCTTGCTGCTCGGTGGCAAGCGGGCACGCAAGGTCGCCGACGACCAGTACCAATTCGGCTACGGGAGGGAGCGTTATTTCTGGTCCTTCGTAGTGGCGATGGTTCTGTTCACCCTCGGTGGGCTCTTTTCTATCTACGAGGGCGTGAGCAAGCTCCTCCATCCCCATGAGTTGACTTCGATCGGCTGGGCCATCGGTGTGCTGGCCGTGGCAATAGGGCTGGAGTCGTGGAGCTTTCACACCGCCATCGACGAGTCGAGGAAGGTAAAAGGGGAACGCGGCTGGTGGGAGTACATCCACACTTCCCGCTCCCCGGAGCTGCCCGTCGTGCTGCTCGAAGACGCAGGCGCCCTGATCGGGCTCTTCTTGGCGATGATCGGGGTGGGACTGGCCGCCATCACCGGGAATGAGGTGTGGGACGCGGTCGGGACGCTGTGCAGAGGCATCCTCTTGCTGGTCAGTGCCGGCTTTCTCACCGTCGAGATGAAGTCGCTCCTCATCGGGGAGGCCGCAATGGACAGCGATATCGAAGCGATACGTGGTGCCGTCGAGGCGACACCGGACGTCATCAGGGTCATCGATCTCAAGACCCAGCACATCGGGCCCGAGGAGCTCTTGGTCGCAGGCAAGCTGGAGTTCACTCCCTCGCTCACCGCCTCCGAGATCGCATGGGCGATCGACGCGGCGGAGTCCTCGATTCGTCTCGCCGTTCCGCTGGCAGGCCGGATCTACCTGGAACCGGACATATGGAGGGCCGACCACGTGCCCAACCCCGACGGCCCGCCGACCGGAACGGGCGGCGGAGGGCTCTGAGCCCTCAATCGAAGTCGGAGGAGCCGAGGCCGGATCCGAGAAAGACGAGGGCCTGGTCGAGCATTTGATCGACGTCGGCGTTCCCCCCTGACTTGATCCATCGGTTCATCACGGCCCGGAAGGCAGCCACCTCGATCACCGGTGAACAGTCGTAATCGTCGCCTTCGTCTTGCTGATCGCCTCGATGGCCACCCTGGGCACCGTGCCGGTGACTTTGTACCCCTC
>JBEVIF010000131.1:0-7860 GCA_040510795.1 Acidimicrobiia bacterium | reverse complement strand
CAATCGTCGAGCCGGGTTGGCTCGCCCTGGTGCCTCCCGGCGCCGAGACCCTCCCGATCGAGGGGGCCGGAGACAAGACCCGCTTCCTGGTCCTCGGGGGTGAGCCCCTGGGCGAGCCGATCGAGATGTGGTGGAACTTCGTTGCGCGGAGCAAGGAGGAAATCACCCGTGCCTGGCAGGCGTGGCAGGACCACGACCTCGACCGCTTCGGCCCGGTCTCCTCCAGGCTGTCTCGGATCGACGCGCCCCCACCTCCCTGGCTCCCAGCGGACTGACAGGTCGATCCGATCGATGGGTTTCACAAGGGAGCAACTGGAGGCTTTCCGTGGCAAGACAGTTGACAATCTTCTCGGTCCTCATGTCCGGCTGCTCTTCGTCGGGATCAACCCAGGGTTGTGGACCGCGGCAACGAACACACATTTCTGCCATCCCTCCAACCGCTTCTATCCGGCGCTGCGCGAGGCTGGTCTCATCGACTGGTCGATCGACACATCCACGGGGATGAGCCCGGAAGAGAAGGAGCGTTTGGAGCGGAGGGGGATCGGGATCACAAACCTCGTCCGCAGGGCGACGGTTCGGGCGTCCGAGTTGGGCCGAGCCGAGCTGCGAGAGGGGGCGGGACGTCTGGCGACTGTCGTGGCCGAGGTGAAGCCGGTGCTGGCCGCCGTCGCGGGGCTCACCGCGTACCGCACTGCATTCGAACGACCCCGGGCGGTCCTGGGAGAACAACCAGAGGCGATAGGTGATGCTCGACTGTGGGTGGTGCCCAACCCGAGCGGTCTGAACGCCCACGAGACGATCGAGTCCCTGGGCCAGTGGTATCGCCGGGTTGGGGAAGCGGCCGGACTGCTGTGAGTGAGCCGAGCCCGAGACAGGTCCTCTACGCCCTGGTGGCCGCCGGGTGCCTGGCGCTAGTCGCGGTCCTGGTAGTCGGCGGGGCCGTCGCCGGCCTGGTACCGCCGTGGTGGAGCGTCGTGATGGCGGTAGGTTTGCTGCTCATCGCGATCTGGTCTGGCTTCAATTGGCGAAGGACCGCGCCGGTCCTCCTCATCTCGATCGGATTGCTGGTGATCTGGATGATCGGAACTCTCATCGTCGCCATTTAGAACCGTCGATTACCTGCCGATCACCTATCTGATCGTGCAAATGACCCTCATTTAGGATGACCGTCGTGACTGGTGAAGTAACCGTCTCGGGGCCTCTGACAACCGAGACAATCAAGAGAATCGGCCCTTCCCTCGTTGTGGCATCGGCCCTGGGGTCGACCCTCGGGATCGTCGTCGCGCAGGTCGTCGATGATCTCGGTGACGGCATCCTGGCGCTGATCCTGGGTGGCAACGCTGTCATCTACAACAACCGGGTTGAGATCACCGGCGTCTCGTCAGACCTCGTCTGGGCCGGCGGTTTCCTCCTCTGCCTGATTGTCGGTTTCTTTGCACTCTTTTCCTATCCAACGGCGCGCGGCCATGGAGTGGCACGCCTGACCCTCCTGTGGATGGTCCTCCATCTGCTCAGGCAGGCCTTCGTGCAGGCGGTCATGGTCCCCTTCGATGCCGATAGCCCTCTGGCCCTGGCGTATCAGACTCTCGAAGCCCCGGCCGGGCTCGAGTACGTGTTGTCCGCCGGGGGTGCGGTCGGTCTCCTTCTGGTGGCGCTTGCAGCGGCGGCCGCCTTCCTGGCATTCACGCCACACGACAAGTTGATCTCCACTGGGAGAAAGCGCATCACCTTCGCCTTCTGGATTGCTCTCGTACCGGCCATTGCCGCGGTTTTCCTGTCCATCCCGTTTTTCGTGCCCGACGCCGGGAGTGGCGTGGTGCCAGCCCTTCCCCTGACAGCAGTGATCTTCCTGGTGACACTCGCTGCCGCGCACGGGACCACGACCGTCCACGGGCCTGAAGAGCTACGGGAGACGCCCTGGCCCTGGGGCCTTGGCGCAACGTTGGTCGTGATCCTGCTCTTCGAGCAACTCGTGCTCCGTGGCGGAGTGTCGGTCAACCCCGTCCTGTGGGGTTGACGGCCACCACCGCCCACGTGATCACGGTGAGCGACGGTGTCGCCGCCGGAGTCCGTGACGACCTGTCCGGTGAGGCACTGACCCGGATCCTGTCCGATGCCGGCTACAACGTCGGGCGCACAGTCGTACCCGACGAGGAGAAAGCGATCGTGTCGGCCATACACGACGCTGCGTCCGTTGCGAGATTGGTCCTCACCACAGGCGGCACAGGTTTCGGCCCGCGGGACGTGACTCCCGAGGCCACCGCCCTGGTGTTGGAGCGGGAGTCGCCCGGATTGACGCATGTGATGATGTCGAAAGGTCTCGAATCGACCCCGATGGCTGCGCTCTCCAGGGCCAAGGCCGGGTCGATCGGATCGACGCTCGTCGTCAACCTTCCCGGGTCCACCAAGGGCTCGGTGGAGGGATTGGAGGCCATCCTGGACCTCGTGCCGCACGCCCTCGATCTTCTCGCCGGCGATACCGAGCACCGTTAGGGCTACGGCCCCGGCGATCACTACCGTTCGTCCCCGCTTCAGGCTGCAGGAGGACGATGAAGATCGAGCACGAGTTCACGGTGGGTCGCGCTCCCGAACGGGTCTGGGAGTTCTTCCAGGACATCCCCTCGGTGGCACAGTGCCTGCCCGGGGCGGAGCTGCTGGGCAAGGCCGACGATGGCTCCTACGACGGGAAGCTCTCGGTGAAGCTGGGGCCGATGGCCGCATCTTTCGAGGGCAAGGCGACGGTCACCCCCGATCCCGGGGCCAAGAGCGCCGTGATCGAGGGAAAGGGCGTCGACCGCAGCGGCGGCTCCCGGGGCCAGGTCAAGGTGTCGTATCAGATTGCACCCGAAGGCACCGGGTCGAAGGTCGGGATCGATGCCGACGTGACGCTTTCCGGGCCTGTTGCCCAGTTCGGCCGCACCGGTCTCATCAACGAGATGTCGAAGCGCCTGATTGGTGAGTTCGTCCAGTGCCTCGAGGGCAAACTCGGCGCTGAGACAGTGGCAGAGGCGTCGACGATAGAAGCGGGCGAGGTGCAGGGAGTCTCCCTGTTTTTCGCCTCATTTTGGAGCTGGTTCACCGGTTTGTTCGGACGACGGGAGAAATAAGATGCGCCGCTCTTTGATCGGGCTGCTCGGGCTGCTCGCCGTCTTCGCCTGTGGCGGCGGGGAAGATGGAGGCGAGTCCATTTCCGGGGACGCCGTCGTGGTGGACATGTTCGACAACAGATATGAGTTCACAGAGGTCAATGTCACCGTCGGCGGGACAGTCACCTTCGTCGGGGCGGGCCGCAACCCTCACAACGCTGTCGCTGCCGACGGCGCCTGGTCCACCGAAGACGTGTTCGGCAGCCTCGAGCAACTCGAGGGCGATGAGGCGGTTCTCACCTTCGACGAGCCAGGCGAGTACCCCTTCTTCTGCACCTTCCACGGCAATGCCGATGGAGACGGTATGGCTGGCACGCTCGTGGTCGGGCCAGCCGCGGAATGACGAAGGGCCGCCTCCTGCTCATTGCGGGAACCGCCCTGACTCTGGCAGCCTGCGCCGGGCCACCTGAAGGCGAGCCATCGCCCGCCGCCGTGGGTGACCCGGCGACCGACTCACCTTCCGAGTGGTCGGGGGAGACGAGGCTCGTTCCCCAGGACTATCCGACGATCCAGGCGGCGGTCGACGCCGCTGCGCCAGGAGACCTGGTCTTGATCGACCGCGGGACCTATCGCGAGCAGGTCGAGGTGACGACACCCGGGTTGACTCTGCGTGGGGTCGATCGGAACGACGTGGTGATCGATGGCGAATTCCAGCGGCCCAATGGCGTGAGTGTCCTCCTTGCCGACGGGGTAGCGGTGGAGAACATGACCGCCATCAACAACACCTCCAATGGGTTCTACTGGAGCGGCGTCCGCGGCTACCGGGGGTCGTATCTGACCGCGGTCAACAATGGCGTGTACGGCATCTACGCGTTCGACTCCGGCGACGGGCTCTTCGATCATTCCTACGCATCGGGGTCACCCGACGCGGGCTTCTACATCGGGCAATGCGACCCGTGCCAGGCAACCATCACCGACTCGATCTCAGAGTGGAACGGTCTTGGCTACTCCGGCACCAATGCCTCATCCGACCTCTACATCGTCAATTCGATCTTCCGACACAATGTCGCCGGGGTTGCTCCAAACACCCTCGACGGAGAGTTGCTGCCACCGTTCCACAACGTCACGGTGGTGGGCAATCTGGTGCACGACAATGGGAACGTCGATGCCCCCGCGCTTGCCTTCGAGTGGGCGGCACAGGGCAACGGCATCCTCCTCGCCGGAGGCGGGGACTCGTATGGGGCGAGGAACCGTGTGTTCAACCACCCATTGAGCGGCATCTCCATCTTCCCCATGCTCGACGACAACTTCTACATGTCATACGACCACGAGGTCGTGGAGAACATCGTCGAGGGGTCGGGTCTGGCCGATCTGACCTTGGGTGGGCCCTCGTCATCGGGCAACTGCTTCGAGGACAACCAATTCTCGACGACGCTCCCTGCGGCCTTGGAAATCAAGCAACCCTGCGAGGGTCTTCGCCTCCCCGCGTTGTTCGAGATCGGGTCGACCACCGCACAATTGGGTCGTCTCTTCGAAAGCGGGCTCGACCTCCAGCCCCAGGTCGACATCGCCTCGCTGCCCCATCCTGGGCCACAAGAGAACATGCCGGAGGGCGCCGAGGCGCCGGTAAGGCCGGCAGTCGACGTGTTCGCCGGGTCACAGCCCGACATCGAGAGCATCGGCGTCCCGGAGATGCCGTCGGATTTGGAAGTCACCCAGCAGAAAGGAATCAACGTCATGGGTGTGAGTTTCGCCTCGGCCGCCGGGGTGTTCTTCGGGCTCTATGCCTATGTCCTGCCCCTGGTCCTCTACACCTCCTGGGTGGTCCTTGCCCTGTTGGACCTCTCCCGTCGGGAAGACCTCAGCCGGGCAAGGACGATCGCTTGGATGGCTGGGATCCTGGTCATCCCCTTCCTGGGCGTGGTGGCCTATTTCATATTTGGCAAGAGCATGATCCCCGCCTGGCAGCGATGGGTCTTCATGGCCGGTGGCCTGGCCGTGTACCTGCTGTTCCTCGGTCTCGGGATGGTGATCGGTGGCATCGTCTGAATCGAAGGACGGTCTGTCCCCCAGAGAGCTCCTTAGGAAGGCCGGCCTCGGCGGGGCGGTCTTCCTGGGTGGGTCGGTTCTCGGTCACACTGTCCAGCATCAGGCTCAGGCGGCCGAGACCGACTACGCCAACCCCGGTCTGGTCGGTCACTCAACCATGCACGAGCAGGGTGCCCCGGATCTGTACGGCGACATCTATTCGCCACCTGCCGGGCTGGGTCCCGGTGCTCTCGATGGTCTCAGCTTCCCCGTGCCACCCGACAGCCTGCCCCCAGGGTCGGTGCGTGACATCGAGATCGCGGTCGAGGAGCGCCTCGTCGAGGTGGGCTCAGGCGCCCATGTCGAGGCGTGGACGTACAACGGGACCGTGCCGGCCCCGATCCTGCGGGCTTCGGAGGGCGACGTCCTCCGGATCCATTTCGAGAACCACACCGGCAACCCGCACAACATCCACTTCCACGGGTCGCATCGGCCGGAGCACGACGGCTGGGAACCGGTGCCACCCGGTGGCGAGACGACATACGAGATCACCGCTGGACCGGCCGGGCTGCATCCCTATCACTGTCACACCGCCCCACTGGCCGAGCACATCGCCCGCGGTCTCTACGGCATGCTGATCGTCGATCCGCCAGGCGGGCGCCCACCGGCTACCGAGGTCGCCCTGGTCCTCTCCGGGTTCTCTGATGACCGAATGGGCCGAAACGGCATCGTGGCTTGGAATGGGGTGGCCGGCTTCTACCACCACCATCCGATCAAGGTTCCGGTGGGTGAGCCGGTCCGGCTCTATCTGGTCAACATGCTGGAGCACGAGCCCCTCGTATCGTTCCATCTCCACGCAGAGACCTTCGACGTCTATCCGGCGGGCATGGGAGAGCAACCGTCCTCCCGGGAGGACACCATCGTCCTTGGTATGGCCCAGCGGGCGATGCTCGAGTTCACGCTGCCCACCGTCGGGCGTTACATGTTCCATCCGCACCAGCATTGGCTGGCAGAACGCGGGGCCATGGGTTGGTTCGCCGCCGTCTGAAGAAGATGAGCCGATCGACCCGTTGATCCCACTCGTTCTCCATGCCGATTCTTAGAGTGAACTGAACCAGCAGGGGCCGGGCCAAAAGCCCGGACCGGAAGGTCGGCAGGGTGCGATATGAACTATCCACTGCTCTATCTGGAGCATCTCAGCCAACGGGACTTCGAGCTGTTGGCAATGACCGCCGGGACCGGTGGCGAGGCCTTGAAGCAGCGCATGTTGGAGCGCCCGGAGGTGATCGATGAGCTTCTGGCGTCTCGCCGGCTCTTCGACACGATCTTCGATAACTCCAGTGAACTGGCAGAACCGGGGGCATCTTCATTCCTCGCCTTTGCCGCTCTGGTGAACCGATCGGCGAGCGACCTGCATGACGCCAGTTACGTCCCGGAGTGGGCAGCTCCCGGAAAGCGCCTTCCCGTCTTCGACGTCGAGCCACTGCGCCATTTCCTCGGTGACGGTGCTCGTCGGTACTTCCTGATCGAGTTCCTCAACTCATTCACAACGGTGGCGAGCGGAAGTTTCGTGGTGCAGACCCACGATGGCCCACGTCGTCGACGATTCAGCGAGCTCGATCCGGTCGCCCTCGCTGAGATGGTGGAGCTCTTGCCACCGGCCGAGAGACCGGGTGGATACCGACGACTTGGGGATGTCGCCCTGTTCCTGAGTGGCGTGATGCCCGACCACACCGCGAGGCATCCCTACACGCCGTCCCAACGGGAGTGGCTGGCCCAATCTGCGGTACTCGGCCCCACGGCACTCGTCGAAGAGCAGGCCCTGCATTTCATGGAGGTGGCTGGTGCCGGTTGGTACCGGCGCTCGGTCGACGAGTGCAATGGCACGATCTCCACCGGCCCGACTTTCCTGCGCACTGTGGCCGACCGGTTCACCGAGGCCCGGCGCATCCTCAACTACCTGGCCGACAGGTATCTGTTCCGCCACGAATTGGGCCTGGTCGGTGACGCGGGCTGATAGCCCGCCAGATTCATTGCCCGAGTAGGTGCGATGGTGGCTCATAGGCTGTCCAGGCATGGGTGCAAACGCCCCAGCATCTGGAGGTACCGACGATGACCACTCCCCAAGATCCAATTCAGCCGACCCCGGAGCAGCAGCCGTCCCCGCAGCAGCCAGCCCCGCAGCAGCCGGCCACCTGGCCCGGATGGTGGGTCATCCTCGGCGCGGTGATAGTGCTGGTGGTGATCCTCGCGGTCGTCTATCTCGGCGACGGTGAGACGGATGACACCACGGTGACGACGGTCACCAACGAGGACAGCGGGACGACCAGTCCGGAGGTCGCGCCGACCGAGGCTCCGACGGAGACCGAGGCTCCAACGGAGACCACGGCGGCGGGTTAGCCCGGTGGCCCGCGGAGGGCTGGTTTGCGGAATCGGATCCGCCCGTGGTCTGGATGGTGGTAGGGCTGGAAGCCTCGTTGGTGGACGACGATCTGATGGTGGAACCAGCAGAGGGTGATCAGATTGTCGGGATCTGTGGTTCCGCCCTCTGACCAGGGGATGAGGTGGTGGACTTGGAGTCGGTGGATGCTGGGACAGCCGTCGCCGGCGCATGTGTTTCCGTCGCGGTGGATGATGGCTCGGCGTAGGCCGGGTGGGATGGTCCTTTGTCTCCGCCCGTAGACCATTGGGGTGCCTTCTTCTGAGTGTGCGGTGATTTCGGTGATGGCATTGCAGAGGATGGCGT
>JBEVIF010000130.1:0-7011 GCA_040510795.1 Acidimicrobiia bacterium | reverse complement strand
CCGCGACCAAGTTCATGCGCTGGCTCGGCTTGAGAGTCCTCGCTTCTCAGTTGATCAACGAGGTCCGGATCGCCGCCGGGCGCATCTCCGAGTTGGTCCGGGTGGTGAAGAACTACTCGTATCTCGACCAGGGCCCGGTGCAACAGATCAATCCAACCGAGGGGATCAGAGACACCCTGATCTTGCTCAAACACAAGCTTCGGGGCATCGACACCGTGGTGGACATCGAGCCCGAGCTGCCCGCCATCGAGGCCTCAGGACGTGATCTCAATCAGGTATGGACCAACCTCATCGACAATGCCGCCGATGCCATGAGCGGGTCGGGAACCTTGACGATCGAGGCGGGACGGGAGGACGGAGCCGTGATAGTGCGGATCTCTGACACAGGCCCCGGCATCGACCCGGAGGTCACTCAGCGGATCTTTGACCCGTTCTTCACCACCAAGGCACCCGGGCAGGGCACGGGTCTGGGGCTCCACACCGTCCACACCATCGTCACGCGGAGCGGTGGAGACATCTCAGTCGACTCCTCGTCGTCGGGCACAACGTTCACACTCAGCTTCCCGACCGTGACCGAGTAGAGGCTTCAGGGCCGCCGGAATGGGGCCCTGGCCCGGGCTACGAGCACATCACAGGGCGCCTCGGTGACCAGGCCCTCTGCCACCGTGCCCAGCAAGACCATCCTGGTCGCGCTGGCGCCCCGGCTTGCCACGATGACTAGGTCCGCCCCTCTCCTCCTCACGACCTCCTCGATGGTCTCCGTGGGCGGGCCGTCGACGACCAGTGTCCTGATATCGCCATCCCATTGGGCCGTGAAGTCCTCCATGCGCTCCTGCGCCATGCGTAATCGTGTGCCGCGTGAGGCTTCGAGCTCCTCGCTGAACAAGCCTGCGCTGGCAAGCATCGTGTCGAACCGCGACGGCATCGAGTAGAGAGCCGTGGTATCGGCGTTCGGGAACAGGGCCAGGGCCCGATTCACCGCCACTCGAGAGTGCTCGGAAAAGTCCACCGCGGCGATCACCTTTCGATACGGCACCCGTGGCTGACGGCGCACCAGAAGAGTGTCAGTGGTGGTCTTGCGGGCTACGCGCTTGGCCACCGGGCCCACGGAGAAGGCATTGATAGACGATGACCCGACTACCACCAGGTCCGCGCTCTTGCCTCTCGCCGTCAGCTCCCACGAGGGCGAGCCTTTGACCACCTCCAGGTCGACCTCGACCCCGGTCTTCCCCCTGGCCCATTCAGCGAGCTTGGAGGCCTCTGTCGTCTGGTATTCGCGCATCAAACGGGCCAGCGAAGGCTCGATCATCGCCTCGCCAACAGGTTCAAGGACGTGGAGCAGGTGCAAGGGCACACCGGACGCCTCGGCCATCATCCCGGCCCGTTCGGCTACGCGCCGCCCCATGGCGGTCAAATCGACTCCGGCAACGACGGCCCGCAACGCTCCTCCAGGACTGGATATCGACTCTAGCGGTGGGTCCTCAGAGGCTGTCGCTCTCGTAGGCCGACTCGAATACGTCCGGCCCCCTGAGAGCTTCATCCAGCTTTCCCAGGTACGCATCACGCCCGATCACGACCGCACCGAGCGACTCGAGGTGAGGCGTTTGCCACTGGACATCGAGCAAACTGCCGCCACCTCGATTCATCACAACCACGAGATGCACCAGAGCGACCTTCGACGCGTCGCGAACCTCGTGGAACATCGACTCGCCGGCAAAGAGCCCACCGATCGCGACGCCATAGAGACCCCCGACCAAACTGCCCTCGTTGTCCCAGACCTCCACCGAATGGGCCCATCCCAACCGGTGCAGTGTCGTGTACGCCTCAACGAAGTCTCCGGTTATCCAGGGATCCCTTCGTCTCGAGTCGGCGCAGCCGCGGATGACGCCCTCGAAATCGGCATCCACCGATACCTGGAAGCGCCTGGTCGATTGACGCAGCGACCGGCTGATGTGAAGCCCGCGCAACGGGAGGATCGCTCGCTCGACTGGCGACCACCATCCGAGATGCCCGTCGGGCAATCCCATGGGGAAGAGACCCCTGCGATATGCCTGGAGCAGGGTGCCAGCTTCGAGGTCGGCGCCCACCGCCACTACATCACCGTCTCCCGGGCTCGGGTCCGGAAGCTCGAACCTGGACGGCATGGGCTCAATCGGCACCCCCCGATTGTGTCAGAGAGGAAAGAGCGATGTCCGTAGGCTTGATCCATGCGCGCCCTGATCTGCGACAGCTACGACGGTTTGGACGCCCTCCGGGTTGGCGAGATGCCCGACCCGACACCGCTTCCCGGGACTGCGCTGGTAGCCGTCAAGGCGGCCGCGGTGAACTTTCAAGACCTCCTCGTGGTGGCGGGCCAGTATCAGATCAGGCCCGAGCTTCCATTCGTGCCTGGCAACGAATTCGCTGGTGTCGTCGAGTCGGCCAACGGTCTGGGGGGCGTCGAACCAGGTGACCGGGTGGTCGGGTTCGTGGGGACGGGGGCGATGGCGGAGCGCGCCACTGCCTTTCCGGGGGCCATCATCCCGCTCCCCGACCACATCGCATTCGATGTCGGGGCGGCCATCCCGGTCGCATATGGAACGTCCTATCACGCCTTGGTCGACCGTGCCGTCCTGAGGGCCGACGAGACGCTGCTGGTGCTGGGCGCGGCCGGGGGTGTCGGCATAGCCGCTGTCCAAATCGGCAAGGCCCTCGGGGCGAAGGTGGTCGCGGCCGTATCGTCCGAGGAGAAGGCTGGGGTGGCACGAGACGCCGGCGCGGACGAGGTCATTCGCTATGACCAGATGCCTCTGCGCGACGGCATCGCCGCAGCCACGTCGGGAGCGGGGGTGGACGTCGTCTACGACCCGGTGGGCGGCCCTGCCACCGAGCTGGCTCTTCGCTCCACCAAGTGGAATGGCCGACTCCTGGTAGTCGGGTTCACCTCGGGTGACATCCCGCAGATCTCGTTGAACCTGACCCTGGTCAAGGGGAACTCGGTGGTGGGTGTGTTCTGGGGACGGTTCAACATAGAAGAACCCGCGCGGAGCGCAGAGAACAACCGGATAGTCATGGACTGGGTGGCCGACGGCACCCTCCGTCCCCTCGTGCAGAAGACGTTCCCCCTCGACGAAGCGGTGCAGGCCCTCCGCTGGGTGGCCGATCGAAAGGTCGTGGGGAGAGTCGTGGTGACCCCATGACCGTGGCCGATTGACCGCCCATCCGGTGACCGACTTCGCCATCATCGGGGGCGGAATCGCCGGCGTCTCGGCTGCCGCCCATCTCGCCCCTCATGGCTCTGTGATTCTGCTCGAATCGGAGCGAAGCCTCGCTTTCCACACCACCGGTCGGTCCGCGGCGATGTTCGTCGCCAACTACGGCGCCGACGGCTCCCGCCCTCTGTGCTTGGCGAGCCGGACGTTCCTCGAATACCCACCGGAGGACTCGGCCGACGGCCCGTTGCTCTCGGATCGCGGCCTCCTCTGGGTGGCCGACGAGGCTCGGTTTGATCGTCTGCGCGCAATCGCCAACGACGGGGAGGCCCTCGATGCCGGGTCGGTCCTGGTCGACAGAGACGAGGTCCTCCGGCTCGTCCCGAAGATGCGGCCGGAACGGGTCGCCGGGGGCCTCTACGAGCCAAATGCTCTCGACATCGACGTCGCCACCCTCCACCAGGCGTTCGTGCGGATCGCCAGGAAGTCGGGTGCCGAGCTTCGGGTGTCATCGCCTGTTACCGGCCTCGCCAGGGCGGGTCTGGGATGGCGGGTCTCGACCCCGGAAGGGGATGTCGAGTGCACCGCCGTGATCAATGCCTCCGGCGCGTGGGGCGATGTGGTGGCAGGTCTGGCTGGAATCGAACCGGTGGGTCTCCAACCAACGCGTCGAACCGCCTTCATGGTTCCGGGAGACCGGTCCTACGACGGATGGCCTTTTGTTGTCGACGTCGACCAGCTTTTCTATTTCCGCCCAGATGGCGCCCAGCTGCTCTGTTCGCTCGCCGAAGAGACGCCATCGCCCCCACTCGATCCGAGGCCCGACATGGCTGATATCGCCCTCGCCATCGAACGGATCAATGAGGCAACCACCCTCGATATCAGGTCGGTGAACTCCCAGTGGACCGGGTTGCGCACGTTCGCCCCCGACCGGGAAATGGTTATCGGGGAAGAACCGACCGCTTCAGGCTTCTATTGGCTGGTCGGCCAGGGTGGCACCGGCATCCAGACCGCCCCTGCTTACGGCGCCCTCGTTGCCAGCCAAGTGCTGGGCTCCGGTCTGCCTCCCGACCTGTCGGGGATCGACCCAGCCGTCACTTCGCCGGCCCGCTTCCGCTAGATCAGTCCTCCGTGCCTTTGCGTTCCAACCACGCCGCCAGGGGTGTCGGGAGACGAGCAGTCCGGCTTCCCCAGTCGTAGACCACGGCGGTCCCGGCGAAATGGTCGTGCCAGGCGCGTCGCTCCCTGCCGAACAAAATCCCGAGCAGGCCAAGACCCAGGACGACAAAGGAAAGCGGGTAGGTGACTGCCCGTACCAAGGACTGACGGCTGTGAAGGGCTACCGACCCTTGGGAATCCACGACCCGGAGGCCCATGAAGGTCTTGCCCAGCGTCTTGCCGAATATGGCGATCGAGAGCCATAGATATAGGAGCGCCCACACGACAAAGCCGACGATGTACCACAGCCCTCGCGTCGGCTCGATCTCTACCGGGCTGACCAGCTCGATCAGATACGTGGCGCCGGCCACGATCAGGGTGAAACCGGTCGTCACGATCAAGATGTCCAGCATCAGGGCGATGGTCCGGGTCACCGGGCCTGCGTAGCGACCGGTACGGACTCCGCTGTCCTCGGTGTGGTCGTCGACCCAATCGACCAGCGCCCCAGGCCCGGTGGGGAAGCTCTGGACGTTCCGTCGGAATAGGCGGTTGATGCCCTTGGACAGGATCTCGTCGATTCCCACAATGGGTCTGCGGAACATGTCGAGCGCGGACCCGGTGAGGTGACTGGTGCTCTCGGCGACGATCTCGGGGATCCCGGCCCGATCGATCAAGGCCTTGATGTCTACCCGCTCCATCAGGGCATCGATGTCGGCTGCCTTGAGCAGCTCGTCGATGTCGATCCGTCCGATCAGTCGCTCGACGTCGATGCGATCGAGAAGGGAATTGATGTCTATGCGTTCGAGCAGGGCGTTCACATCGACATGCTCGAGGACCAAGTCCGGGTCGACGACGTCCAGTACCCGTTCACTCGCCCCGCGGGCTGCGCGCTTGAAGAAACCTCGTTTTTCCCTGTCCTCGGGGATTGCCTCCGCGCTCACCCCGGAGAAGCTAGCCGGTGACGGCCCCCGTTTCGGCCGAACCGACGAGCCGGGCGTATTTGGCAAGGGCGCCGGTCTCATACCGCGCCGGGTGCGGTGACCAGGTCGTAGCGCGGTCATCGAGCACCTGCTGATCGACGAGGACGTCGAGTCGTCGGGCCGGGACGTCGACCCGAACCCGGTCCCCCTCAGCTACAAGCGCCATCGGGCCGCCTGCCTCCGATTCTGGGGCAACGTGTCCGATGCAAAGCCCGGTTGTCCCGCCGGAGAACCTTCCGTCCGTCACGAGGAGCACCTCCTTGCCCAGACCGGCGCCCTTGAGTGCAGCGGTGACCTGGAGCATCTCCCGCATCCCGGGCCCGCCCTTCGGACCTTCGGTCCGGATCAATACGACGTCGCCAGGCTTGATCTGATGGTCGAATAACGCCTGAATTGCACCCTGCTCCCCATCGAAGACCCGGGCCGGCCCCTCGAATACATCGAGATCGATTCCAGCCACCTTGACCACCGCGCCGCCGGGGGCGAGATTCCCCCTGAGGACGGCGATTCCACCCTCTGGAGCCAGAGGCGCCGACGGAGGCGCAATCACATCCTGCTCCTGATTGAAGACGGTTTCCGACAGGTTCTCGGCCATGCTGCGACCGGTGACGGTCAGGGTGTCACCGTTGATCAAACCCTCGTCGAGCAGGGCGCGCAGAACGATCGGCACTCCTCCAACCCGATCCAGATCGACCATGTGGTATCTCCCGAACGGCTTGAGATCGCCGATGTGGGGGGTGCGACGGGAGATCCGGTCGAAGTCCTCCAACTCAAGGCCCACTTCCGCCTCGTGGGCGATGGCGAGGAGGTGGAGGACGGCATTGGTCGAGCCACCGAGGGCCATAACGGTCGTGATGGCATTCTCAAATGCAGGTCGTGTCATGATGTCCCGGGGACGTACTCCATCCTCGAGGAGCCTCATCACCGCCTCGCCCGAACGCTCGGCATAGCCATGAAGACGAGGGTCGACGGCCGGGACCGACGCCGAGCCGGGAAGCGACATCCCGATTGCCTCGCCAACCGACGCCATCGTGTTGGCGGTGAACATCCCCGCACAGGACCCCGCCCCCGGGCAGGCGGCTCGCTCGAGTTCCAAGAGCTCATCGATGGTGATGCGGCCCTCGGACTCTGCGCCGATCCCCTCGAACACGTCCACGATCGAGATGTCCCGCCCGGCGTAGTGGCCGGGAAGACTGGAGCCGCCGTAGAGGAAGATGGCGGGGAGGTCGAGCCGGGCCGCCGCCATCAGCATCCCGGGTAGCGACTTGTCGCATCCCGCGATGGCGACCAAGGCGTCGAATCTCTCGGCATGCATCACCAGCTCCACCGAGTCGGCGATGACCTCCCGAGAGACCAATGAAGCCCTCATGCCCTCGTGACCCATCGAGATGCCGTCAGAGACGGCGATCGTCGAGAAGATCAAGCCCACTCCCCCGGCCGACGCCACACCGGTCTTGGCGTGCCTCGACAGCTCGGGGCCGGTGAGATTGCAGGGAGTCACCTCGTTCCCGGCGGAGACCACGCCGACCTGGGGCCTGCCGAAGTCCTCCTCGGTCAGACCGACGGCACGCAACATCGCCCTTGCCCCCGCCTTGGCCGCGCCCTCCGTCACTTCTTGGGATCTGATCTTCTGTGTCATTGGCCAGGCATCCTATGACGTCGAGTTTTTCCCGAGAGCGAAA
>JBEVIF010000129.1:0-9671 GCA_040510795.1 Acidimicrobiia bacterium | reverse complement strand
TCGGCCAGGACCACCTCCAGGCCCAACACCTGACGACGGGTGTCCCCATTGGACACGACATGTGTGCCCCCGGCGTTGGTGGCGATAGTCCCTCCGATCGTGGCCGAGTCACGGGAGGCGAGGTCGACCCCGTAGCGGAGCCCGGCCCGACGAGCGTGCTCCTGAACGGATCCGATCGTGACTCCCGCCCCTACCGTCACCGAGAGCTTCCCGACGTCGATAGGCCCGATCTGGTCGAGGCGTCGCAGTGAGAGCACGATCTCGCCGTGGTGTGGCACCGAGCCCCCGACCAGACCGGTATTACCGCCCTGGGGCACCACCGCGATCCGGGCGCTGTGACAGATGCGTAGCAACTCCTGGACATCTTCAACCGAACCTGGCCTGATCACTGCGGCGGTGTGGCCCGTCCATCGACCGGTCCAATCACGCACATAGCCGGCCATCATGTCGGGCTCGGTCAGGACATGGGCGTCGCCCACGACCTCGCGGAACGCCGTGAGGACGGCCTCCTGACTCCTCGACGACATCGAGCGACTCTATGCAGCGCGGCTTCCTGCCCTCGTCGCCGGCTCTCCAAACATGCGTGCGCATTAGGTTGGAGGTTCACAAACATGCCGATGACCGAATTTCACTACGAGCCGCTGTCCTATCTCGATGCGTCTTTCCTGGCCCTCGAGACCAAGACCAGCCATATGCACGTCGCCGGAGTGGCGCTCCTCGATGCCGCCCCGCTGAAGGGCGAGGACGGTGGCATCGATATCGCCCGTATCCGTGCCCACGTCGAGTCGAAATTGCGCTACATCCCGCGCTACCGACAACGTCTCGACTGGGTTCCATTCGACAGGCGACCGGTCTGGGTGGACGACGAGCATTTCTCCATCGACTACCACCTCCGCCACAGCTCACTCCCCCGCCCAGGAACCGAGAGCCAGCTCAAACAGCTCGCCGGGCGAATCGTCTCCACCCCGCTCGACAGGAGCAAGCCACTCTGGGAGCTCTGGGTCGTCGAGGGGCTCGACGACGATCGGTTCGCCCTGATCGCCAAGATCCACCACTGCATGATCGACGGCCTATCCGGTGTGGACCTGACGACCATCCTGCTCAACGTCGTCCCCAGCTCCGAGGTCGAAGAGCCAGAAGTTTGGGTGCCCCGTCCCGCCCCTACCCCCACCCAGCTCTCGGTGGCCGAGGTCGCTCGTCTCACCGGTCGCCTGGTCGACCGACTCACTCATCTGTCTGAGGCGGTGCGGGACGGCGTCATGCTGACCGATCGGACGCTCGACAAATCGGCGGCTGCCTTCTCATCGCTCCGTTCGGGCTGGCTGCGAGCCGCCGACCGCACGCCGCTCAACCCTGACATCGGTCCCAACCGTCGGTTCGACTGGACGGATACGCCTCTCGAGGCCATCAAGGATCTCAAGAACGGGCTCGGCGGCTCGGTCAACGACGTCGTGCTCGCCATCACTGCAGGCGCAGTGCGACAGTTCCTCATCGAGGAGCGTGGCTACGACGTGAGCGGCGCCGAGTTCAGGGTGATGAATCCGGTCTCTACCCGGAGCGCCGCCCAGCGAGGGGCCCTCGGCAATCAGATCGCCATGTGGCTCCTCGACCTTCCGATTCAGGAGGCCGACCCTCGGGTCCGGTTCGAGAAGGTCAGGGAGGCAACGGGCAACCTGAAGAAGACGAACCAGGCGCTGGGAGCGGCGACCCTCGTCGAGATCAGTTCGGGAACACCCATCACTCTGCTCTCGCTGGCAAATCGCGTTGTAGGGCAAAAGATCAGACCCTTCAACATGACGGTGACCAACATCCCCGGCCCGCAGTTCCCGATGTACTTGTTGGAGTCGGAGATGATCGCCAACTACGCGATGGTCCCGTTGTGGGCACAGCACGGGCTCGGGATCGCCCTCTTCTCCTACAACGGGCGCCTGCTCTGGGGCATTCACGCCGATTACGACACGCTGCCCGACTCCGATCGCTTCCTTGCAGCCATCCAGGACTCGTTCCGGGAGCTCCAAAACCTGCCGTCGTGAGCAATCTCGATCTCGCCGACGGGCTGCGGATGATGCAGCAGGCGGGAGAGGGTGAATATTTCGGGCACGAGGCTCATCTCCGATTCGCCTGGACTGTGCTCGACGAAACAGACGACGTGGAAGATGCGGAGCGGGTCACCTGCCTGACGATCCGCCATGCGGCCGACATCGGCGGTAACCCTGCCAAGTATCACGCCACCGTCACCATGTTCTGGATCCGGCTGCTCGCGCATTTGCGAGAAGCCCATCCCGACGTAACGTCGGTCGGGCAAATGCTCGATGTGTACCCGCCGCTTGGCGATCCTTCACTGCCCGAAAGACATTGGTCGAACCTCGACAGCGAAGAGTCGAAGACATCCTGGGTTGATCCGGATCTGATCCCGCTTCCGTGACGTTGCTCGCTGCGCTGGCCGGCGCCGTGGCCATTTCCTTCTCGGCCATCCTCTACGCCCTGGCAGAGGTATCGCCGATCACGGGAGCCTTCTTCCGCGTGTTCTACGCACTCCCGATCCTGTTCGTTCTGTGGTGGGCACGGCGCCGGGAAGATCACCGAACCCGCAACAAACGGTGGATAGCGGTAGCAGCCGGCATCTTCCTCGGCCTCGACATCCTGGTCTGGCACATCTCGATCGAATACATAGGCGCCGGCCTGTCGACGCTCATCGCCAACTCACAGGTGATCGTCGTAGCGGTGATCGCCTGGATCTTTCTCGGTGAGCGCCCCAGCCGCCAGGTGGCTATCGCCGTGCCGGTCGTCTTGATCGGCGTGAGCCTGGTGAGCGGTCTCGGCCGGGGGGACGCATTCGGCTCCAACCCGCTGCTCGGCACGATCCTGGCCCTGGCGTCGGCTCTCCTGTATGCCGGGTTCATCCTCGGCTTCCGGATCTCCAACGACATCCAGGCCCCGTCGGCCGGACCGCTCCTCGAGTCAACCGCCGGCGCTGCCTTCGCCATTCTCTTGGCGGGGACGCTGACCGGGGGTGTGGAGTTCACTCCGAGCTGGCCGGCCCATGGCTGGCTGCTCGTCCTCGCCCTGACCTCACAGGTGGTCGGCTGGCTGCTGATCGGATACGCATTGCCCAGGCTCCCCGCCGTCGAGACCGCCACCATCATTCTCCTCCAGCCGGTCCTGACCATGATCTGGGCCGTCCTCATATTCTCGGAGAGCCCCTCGACCATCCAATGGGTCGGCGCCGCCCTCGTTTTGTCCGGTGTCGGCTTCGTCGCCATCTCCCGTGCCCGCCGCACCCCTGAAATCGCGCCGGCCCAACCCTGAGCGCGCTACCGCGAACCTGAGGTTGCGCGTGGCGAATATGCGACGAACCGCCTCAGGTTCGCGGGACCTCTCGAATGACCTGCCGAACTCGAGGCTGTTCGCAGCGGATACGCGACGTAGAACCTCAGGTTCGAAGTATCAGCCGCCCATCACGATCACCACCAGACGCCCGGTGGGGCCGTCGACGACGGAGATACCGGCGCGGTCATAGGCGGTGAGGGCGAATTGGGATAGGGCGGTCGGCGATCCCAGCATCGCGTCGACTGCGGCCCGTGCGCCGCTGGCCAGAGCCAGGTTCTCGCCGACCACGGCGAGGCGGATCCCAGCGGCGGCGACATCGGTTGCCACGCTGCCCCCTGGCGGGTAATCGCGAGAGATTCGACCGCTGGTGTACATGCCGATCGCCCTCGATTCGGCGACTGCATCCAGCCCGGCGCTGCGCCCCAAGGCAGAAAGACCGAGACCTGTCCGATGCTCATTCGCCTGCTCCAACACACCCGCGGTTTCATCCCGCACCTGGCGAACCTCGTCGGGCGCGGCGGGAGGGATGGTCAGGACCTCGTTTCCTTCCGGGACAATCCGGTTCACCCCAAACAATCCCTGGATCGCGGCCAACGAGCCAAGCACCCCGTCGGGCGCCATCGTCTCGAAGACCTGCTGTGGCGCCGCATCCGGTCCGGCAATGGCCTGGGCGACCGACGAGTCCTCGAAACGCGCATCCCATCCACCCGGGACCACCCGGGCCAGATTGATCACCACGAGGATGATCGCGATCCCCCACAGCGCCGCAACGGCGGCGCCACCGAGGCGGTTGATCAGATTCAAACCGGGGAGCGACATCACCCGCGACAGGTAGTGGGCCGCGATGGACATCGCCACACCGAAGAGCAGGAAGAGGACCACACCGGCCCCGATGGTGGCCACCTCCGGTGACACCGAGAAACGATCGGTGAGGAACTCGCCCAACGGGCCGCTAAGGCGAAACGCGATCCAGAGGCCGATAAAGAGGGCCACCAGGTCGAGGGCCTCCCTGACGAACCCACGAAGCCAACCCCGCACCAGCAACGCGGCGATGAACAGCCCGAGGACGAAGTCGACCATTGCGTCCTACGTTGTACGTTCTAAGCGCGACGTATCGCGGTATTGCCGGTTAGACCCGAATGGTCAGGACCGGGCAGGGGGCACTCATCAGGATGTCGTGGGCGTTCGAGCCGAGAAGGAACTTGCCCGCGGAGGTCCGTTGCCGGAGACCGATGACGATCACCTCGCCGCCGAGGTCACTCGCGGCCTGGACGATGTCCTCCGCCGGCGCGTTTCCCCGTACGAAGTTGTGGATCGAGTAGGTGATGCCTTCCTTCGACAACTCCTCGTCGATGATCGCCAGGTCGCGATCACTGGCGACCACGTCCTCGTCGTCATCCACACCGGCGCCGTGCAGCGAATGAACCACGACCAGATCGGTACCCCGCAGCTTCGCTTCGGTGATGCCCAGTTCCAATGCGGCCCGCCCGCGGTCTGCGGACATGTACCCGACGATCACGCTCATGGTTGCCTTTCGCCTCCTGGTGGGCGGAAATTAGCTCCCGGAGAGCTCGATCCGCATCCTCTTGTTGGCTTTTCCCTTCGACTCGGTCTTGACCACCCGCACCTGGCCCACCTCCAGCGTGGATGCGACATGGGTGCCCCCGTCGGCCTGTCTGTCGAGACCGACGATGTCGATCACTCTGATCTCCTCGACCCACTCTGGAATGAGGTTGACCTTGGTCCGGATCAGGTCCGGGTCCTTCATGGCCTCCTGGCGCGCCATGAAGACCACCTCGGTCGGATACCCACGGACCAGCTCTTCGTTGAGCCTTCGTTCGACATCCTGACCGAATTCGACCGAGATGCCCTCCAACTCAAAGTCCATCCGGGCAACGCCGGGCTCCATGTTCCCCCCCGTCACCTTGGCGCCGAAATCCCGAAATATGACGCCGGACAGGGCGTGAAGGGCGGTATGGGTCCTCATCGTCCGATAGCGGCGCTCCCAATCGATGATCGCGTGGACCGGCGTTCCCGGATCGGGAAGCAGGGCGCCGGGAGCGACGAGATGGAACGGCATCCCGTCCTTGCGGACCGTATCGGTCACCTCTATCTGCCCGCCATCCCAGCGTATGACCCCGATGTCACCCGGCTGGCCGCCGCCGCGGGCGTAGAAGACAGTGCGGTCGAGAAAGAGTCCCTCGTCGGAGACGCTCAAGACCGATCCCTCGGCCTCGGCGCGATAGGCGTCCGTCGACGCCAGCTCTACTGTGGGTCCCGACCCGGCCATCGGCGGCGAGCCTAGACCGGTCTGAAACCGGCCTTCCTCAGGAGGTCTCGCCTGAGGTGAGACCGGAGAGCCGCCAGACCCTCGACTCCCAGAGGAACCTGGAGCCCTTGGGCACGAGATGGACGATGCCGTCCGCGATCAGGTTCTTCAGGGTCTCGCTGTCGGCGATCAGAGAGGGCAACGGGATCATCTTCTCGGCGCGGGCGGCCACCTTGTCGTAGAGGGCGCGGGCCGCATCGAGGATTGCTGTCTCATCCTGAAGGCTGCCAGTGGGGAGGAAGACCCTTCCCCCGGGGCGCAACCGACGAACGGCCTCTCGCAACATCCGTATCGGCAGCTCGCTCCCCCTTGGCCCGCCACCCTTGCCGTCGGGGAACCAGCCGCTCACCTCGGCCAGGGAATCAGGCACGCCGGATACGTCGCCGATGATCACATCGGCGGCGACGTCCTCGTCGAGAGGATCGAACAGATCTCCCTGGTGGAACTCGATCCGGTCGGCGACGCCATGTGCCTCGGCGTTCGCCCGACCCACTTCCTCTACCTCGGGGCTGTTGTCGATGGCCAGCACACGTGAAGCGCCCAATTTGGCGGCGATGATGGCGAGGACCCCGGTACCGGTCCCGACATCGATGACCACGTCACCTTCTTTGACGTCCATCGTGTCCGCGACCAGGGTCGAGATCGTGGTCGGAGCAAACGTGTGCTCCCCAAGAATCAGGTCGAGCGGCCCGAGGCGCCCTTTCCATTGAAAATATCCAGCTGCCATCAGGGTTCCAGTCGTTTGCTGACATCAATCTACCTGGTTTGGCACCACAGATCACTAGCGGGATGTGGAATCGTCGGGAACGAACGGTGCACCGTGTCCGGGAACTATCAATGTCGCCACGTCCAGGACCCGCTCACGGTGTATATGAAGCCCTTCCGGGTCGGTGCAAAGCGGGTCGTGAAACGGAGCATCCCGGTACCACCAGAGATGGCTGAAGGCGATTTTCTCCTCGCCATCATTGACCATCGTCGTGACGTCCTGAGCAGTGTGACCTGGCGTTTCCCACAACTCGACGCCTTCGGCCACCTCGAATCCCTCGGCCGGTCTGGACGTCCAGACGTCATCCTTGTAGATCGCCCAGTGGTCGTGGATGTTGGCGTTGGGGAAGAGGGCGACGTATATGGTGTGATCAGGGTGATGAAGTGACAGGATCAATTCTGACACCTCCTCCGGCGAGCGACCAAACCCGGCGATCGGATCGAGGATCACCGACGTCGACGACACCATCCCGGGGTCGATGACGATGAGGGCCGAGCCCGCGTCGATCAACGAGATGGTCGAGGCGACGCGATCCCCGCCGTAGCCGACGTTGAGGAGATGAAAGGAAGGCATTGTCCTACGACTCGCCGATTGGCAGCATCTCCAAGCCGGTGAATGTCCGGTTGGCCAGAACCTCCATCGTCTCCGAGTTCCGGGTGTCGACGACCCATATGCCGCGCGATCCCGGGTAGGCGACAAAGCGCCCGTCCGAGCTCCAGGCGAGCTGAGGCACACCAGGACGACCGTCCGATTGAAGAGATGGGCCGCTGCCCTCGACAGGCATGACGTGGATGCCCTCGGCGGTGAGGAGGGCGAGCCGTTGCCCGTCATCTGAGAATCGAGCGGCGAGCACGTCCTCTGATGGGGTAGCGGCCGGAAGCATCCGCACCCCGCCACCGGCACTGAGCAGACCAACTCCCTGGTTGTCGACAGCCAGCCATCCGGTGCCGACAGAGTCGAGGATCCGCCCGACCTTGGTGTCTTTGATCTCCCCGGCGGCTGTGAAAAGGACAATGCTGGCGCGGGCAACATCCTGTACGGCGAAACCCCAATCCCCCCAAGCCTCGACGCGCCCATCGATGCCAACGGCTCGTGTGACTGGCTCGGGCACGCCGTTGCCCTGGTGCACTGCCCAAATCTGAAGCTCATCGTCGACAAAGGTGGTGTATGCGAGTTGTGAGGGACCGGTGTCATGCCAGGCGTATCCGGTGACGTCGGTGGCGACGATGGCGGCGTCTTGAGGGATCCCCGCATAGAGGACGCCGGAGGCCTGGTCGGGAACGGGAAGCAACGAGGCGATGCTGCGTCCCGACAGGTCGAACTCGACCGGATCGGGGGGTCGGGAGACCCCGACCGGGATCGTTCTGACGATGGGCTCGCCACGGACGGGCCAGACCAACAACTCGAGGCTCTGGCCGTCGCTGCGCGACACAGTGATCAGGCCATCAGGAAATCCGTCGATCACGTCGCCGATCCCGCCCTGCTCCACACCCGCCCCGGTGGCCGTCGTGCTCGTGACGGCTTCGCCCGACGGGCCCGGCCGCAACACCAAGACGGTCAGACCGGCACCCAGGACCAGACCCACCACAAGCCATCCCAAGGCGGGTCGTGAGTCACGCCGTTGCCGAGACTCACGGTCATCCTCGACGACTTTCGGTGCCGACACCACGTGGCAACGGTACGCGTGAAAGAGATATCTGAGGGCCGTTCCCGGTGACTGAGCCCGAAATTGAGTCTAAAGTCGCGCCGCGGCGTGGCTCCCTGTCTCGCCGCGCATTCCACATGGAGGAAAGACATATGAAAATGATGAGAGGCCTAAAGCTTCTCGCGCTCGTGGGTGTTCTATCCCTCGTCATTGCCGCTTGCGGCGGCGGTGAGGGTGGAGACACCAGCACGACGGCCGGCGAGGCCGAGACGACCACCAGCGCCGCCGGTGAGGAGACCACAACCTCAGCGGCCGGCGAAACGACGACTGCCCCGGCTGAAGGCCTGGGCACGATCGAGGTCGCAGCGGGCGAGCCCATCAAGATCGCGTCGTTGCAGTCGATCAGCGGTGATACCGCCAGCCTCGGCACCGACCAGGTACGTGCGATCGAGATCGCCATCGCCGACAAGGGCGAGATCCTGGGCCATCCCGTCGAGCTCGCGTTCAACGAGGACGACGGATGCAACTCGGAAGGCGGTCAGACGGGTTCCACCCGAATCATCGCCGACCCGCAGGTGGTGGCCGTGATCGGCACCAGCTGCTCGGGTGCAGGCGTCCCGGCATCGAACGTCGTCACCTCGGCAGGCAGGGTCCTGATCTCAGGGTCCAATACCTCGCCGGTGCTGACGTCGGACCTGGCAGGCAACGCGTCCGCGGAGTACCACGAGGGCTACTTCCGGACGGCTCACAACGACGCCATCCAGGGTGCCGCCGCCGCCAAGTTCGTGTACGAAGAGCTCGGGCTGACCCAGGTTGCGACCATCAACGACGGTGACCCCTACACCCAGGGCCTCACCGGCGCCTTCGAAGCTCCCTTCGAAGCGCTCGGTGGGACGATTGTCGAAAGTACCGCCGTTACGGCGGATCAGACCGACATGCGGCCCGTCCTGACTGAGATCGCAGCCGCAGGTGCAGAGCTGATCTTCTTCCCGATCTTCCAGCCCGCAGGCGACTTCATCGCCGAGCAGGCTCTGGAAGTGGCCGGTCTGGAAGAGACCGTTCTGATGGGCGCCGATGGTCTGCTCTCGGACACGTACGTGACCCTGCCTCAGACTGAGAACATGTATTTCTCAGGACCGCAGACTCCGACCACTGATGCCTATGCCGAGTTCGTCACCAAGTACACCGAGGCATACGGCGAGGCTCCGATCCAGTCGTTCCACGCTCACTCCTACGACGCGACCAACATGGTGTTCACCGCCATCGAGGAAGCGGCCACGGACGACGGCAGCGGCAACCTGAGCATCGACCTGCAGGCGTTCCGGGATTCCTTGAACGAAATGACCTACGAGGGTCTGACCGGTTCGCTGAGCTGCGATGACTTTGGCGACTGTGCCTCCCCGAACATCGACATAGTCCAGAACACCGCCGAAACCGCTGACATCGAAGGGGTTCGCGGCAACGTTCTCATCAGCTACTCGAGGGAGGACCTGGGTCTCTGACCTAGGGCTCGCCCTATTGCCCGGCGCCGTGTCACCACACCGCGCCGGGCCTACAACAAAAAGGGAGGCCGACCCCTAGATGACACAAACCCCCCCTGT